>CAYMAW010000048.1:0-8173 GCA_964388565.1 uncultured Piscirickettsiaceae bacterium
CGCACATTTTTTCTCAGTAAAATTCTAATCGCGGTTATTAAGTGTCTCCTTAATCAACCTCTCATAGAGATTTAAAATTATACTTTTATATCAATCAAAGCAACTTTTTTTGCTGACTGATCTACTTGGGGTAATGTTTCTGAAAAAAATATATTTTTGTATTGGATATCACTTTCTTTTAAGAGCATTTTAAAATGGTCTATATTGTCTTTAATTTTTTCTAAAAAGACCGCCGAGTCTGCCCAAAGCTGAAAAGTTATTTCTTCATTGACATAAATGGATTTTACGATCATTTGACCTTGCTTTAGATTTAGGTCGGTTAATATTTCCCAGATAGTTGTGCTACCAAATTCTTTTCTTCGAATATCGACTTTTAAATCAATTGATGAATTGTTGGCTAAAACGGGTAGCTCCATATTAATAGCATGATTTTCAATCGCTTGTATTTGTTGAATGGTTACTTTATTTAATAGCTGGTTGGCTGATTTGTGTAGTTGTTTGCTTTCAGGCGTTTGGTTTTTAGCTTGTGTTTGTTCGAGTTTATCAATCAGTTTAAGTAGGTTAGCTTTAAAATCTTTATTACTTGAGCTTCCGTTTAATAATTTATTTTCTAAAAAAAGTCCGCTATTAGCAAATGCACTCCTTACATCCGCACCATTAATAGATGGTGCTATTTTTAACATGGTATTGATTAAGCTAGTTAGTTGCGATTGTACGGCGGCAGGCAGTCTTCCAGATGTTTGTAAATTTAAAAGTTGTTGCACTTCATTTTTGATAGGCGTTTGTATAGGAAGTAGGTTTTTTAATGTTTGGTTTAGAATGTTTTGAGATTGGTTTGCAGCGGTTTGTTTTATTTCTAATTTAATTTCTGGCTTAAGCTGAATGACGGTTGCTTGTAAGGGTTTGTTTTCGGGAAGTGGCGTGGTAATTTGACTGCTTAACTTTTGCCCACCAATATTTATAATCGCAAAATTTTTACTTTGGCTGATCAAACTAAAGCTTACTTGTTGCCCAACTCGAAGAGACATACCGCCTTCTTTTGAAGAAAGTATGCTATTTGATAGGTTGGTACTATTGCTTATACTTGGCGGTAACATTTTTAGTCATCTTAAGCCATTCCGCCCATTTGATTATTCCACAAACTACCAAAGATAAAGCTGAAGAAGAATCCAAAGCCAAAGACAAAGTACCAATATTTTTTAAACTTTACCAAATTAAGACTTTCTTCTTCGCTAAGATTTTTTTGAGGGTCTTGAAAAAAGACAAGCATAAAACCAATCGCAGCAATAAAGCCTCCTACATTCGCAAAATAGTGGATTTGGGTTAGCATGGCAGAAATACTTAGTAGTAAAATAATACCAAAGACCATTAATAGTAATTTCATTGAGGTCATATTTTTTTTACCTTTGAACCCGTTCTTTATTAACGGTTAGTAGTTCGATTTCAAAAATTAAAGTCTCGTTTGGTCCAATTAAATTACCTGCTCCTTTTTTTCCATAGGCTAGGTCTGATGGTACAAATATTTTCCATTTGCTACCAGGGTTCATTTTCTTTAATGCTTCACCCCAACCTCTTATAACATTACCCATTTGAAACTCAATTGGCTTGCCACGAGAATATGAACTATCAAATTCTGTACCATCAATTAATGTTCCTCTGTAATGTGCGTTTAATGTATCTTCTTCAGTAGCAAATTCACCTTTACCTTTTGTCAGTATAATGTACTGTAAGCCACTTTCTAATAATTTAACACCAGCTTCTTTTTTATTTTCTTCTAAAAATTTAACACCTTTGGCGGTATTTTTAATCGCGACTAGATCTCTTTCTTTTTGCTGTTTGATGAGTACTTGTTTTTTAACTTCTGATACCGCTTGTTGCATTTCTTTTGTTGTTAATTGCATTTTTCGTTTATTTATCACATCTTCCATGCCTGCAAGCAACGCTTTAGAATCAATTTCTACGCCTTGCTTACTAAAAGTGGTTGCAATGTCTGAACCTAATGCATAACTGGCTTTTTGATTGGTTGTTTTTAACTCTGTCGCCAAAGCACTGTTTGCCATTAATAATGTGATTGAAAGGGTGAGTAAAGTCTTTTTCATTTGATTTTTTATCCGTTTATTTATTTTAAATTATCTAAAAATTTTTCAGCATCTAATGCCGCCATGCAACCTGCTCCTGCAGAAGTAATGGCTTGTTTATAAACTTGATCCATCACATCTCCTGCCGCAAAAACACCTTTGATTGATGTTTGAGTAGCGTTACCTTGCAGACCACTTTCTACTTTTAAGTAGCCATTTGTCATTTCAAGTTGCCCGTCAAAAATACCTGTATTTGGCGTATGTCCTATTGCAATAAAAACACCAGCAACATCAATTTCTTTTGTTTCTTCGGTCTTAGAATGTTTAAGTCGTAATCCTGTTACGCCCATGTTGTTACCTAAAACTTCATCTAATTGGTGGTCATATTCAATTTTGATATTACCTGTTTTAGATTTTTCAATTAACTGGTCAGATAGAATTTTTTCAGAAGCAAATTGGTCTCTTCTATGAACAATAGTTACTTCGTCAGCAATGTTTGATAGGTATAACGCTTCTTCAACAGCAGTGTTGCCCCCACCAATAACCGCTACTTTTTGGTTGCGGTAAAAGAAACCGTCGCAAGTTGCACAAGCAGAAACGCCTTTTCCTTTGAATGCTTCTTCAGATTCTAACCCAAGGTATTTAGCAGATGCACCTGTGGCAATAATTAACGCATCACAAGTGTATTCAGCAGAGTCGCCCATTAATTTAAAAGGGCGGCTACTTAAGTCTGCTGTATGAATGTGATCAAAAATAATTTCGGTACCAAATCGTTTGGCATGCTTTTCCATTCTTTCCATTAGGTCTGGCCCTGTTAATCCCTCTGGATCGCCTGGCCAATTGTCCACTTCGGTTGTGGTGGTAAGTTGCCCACCTTTCTGCATACCTGTAATCATGACTGGGTTAAGATTTGCGCGAGCAGCATAAACCGCTGCAGTATAACCAGCAGGGCCAGAACCTAAAATTAATAGCTTGTGGTGTTGAGAAGACATTGTAACTTCCTTCGTTATTAAATGAATATTGAGTTATTATAGGCATCTTGTTAGTTAATATTTAAAAAAATTTAAAAAATGGCAGTCTCCAATAAATCTACACTTAAAGTTTCTAGTAAAAAACTAGAAAAAAACGCGACAGTAGCGAAAAAAAATAGTCCAATAAAAATTGATTGGTTATTAAAAGATACTATTGTATTAGCCTGTATTGGCTTATCTTTTTTCTTATTTATCGTACTTTATAGCTATGAGTATAAAGACCCTGGGTTTGAAATCGCTTCGTCTTTAAAAGAGGTTTCAAATTACGGCGGTAAAACTGGTGCTTGGGTAGCGTCATTTTTATTTTATGTATTTGGTATATTTAGCATTTTAATTCCTTTTGGAATTTTTGCGGCAGGCATAATTACGCTAAAAATTAGAGAAGAGTCAGCATTATGCTACTCGCGTTTTTTTGTAAGTGTTGTCGGGGTGATATTATTAATTATAGCGGGGGCGGGTTTAACTAGCTTGTATATGGAACCCGTGCAAAGCTATATCCATCTACCCTATTCAGCTGGTGGAGTGATAGGTTATGAACTGAGTTATTGGTTGGTATCATCTATTGATTTACTTGGTGCTACGCTAGTACTTTTAATTTTGTTTATTGTCTCATTTAGTTTATTTACTAGTTTTTCGTGGCTAACAATGTTGGACTATACTGGCTATGTTATTTGGCTAGGAATAGAGCGCATTAAACCGTATGCAATCAATTGGCTTGAAAAAATAAAAGAGATGGATCTTCTTAATTTTAACGGAACAGATCAAAAAGAAAAACATGGTTTAGTGATTAAACAAAAAGAAAATAAACCAGAATTGTCAGTAATAAAGCAGATGGTTGAAAAGGTAAAAGAAAAAACACAAAAAACCAAAGAGGCGGTTAATACTAAAATTGTACAGCCACGAATTAATCTTGATGAAGTAGATAGCATAGATACGGCAAACTTAAAGGTAGGCAGTAAAGTTGAGTTAAACACAACGGTTCCAATTCCTCAAACAGGTAAATTACCTAGTGTAGATTTACTCGATCCAGTAAAAGAAAGCAGTGAAGGATTTTCTGCGGAAGAACTTACTGATTTATCCGCCTTGATAGAGAAAAGATTAAAAGAATTTGGTGTAAGTATTCAAGTCGAAGAAGTACAACCAGGCCCCGTTGTTACACGCTTTGAAGTGTTACCTGCGGCAGGGGTCAAGGTAAGTCAAATATCGAATTTATCAAAAGATTTAGCCCGTGTACTTTCAGTTAAATCGGTGAGAGTGGTTGATGTTATTCCGGGTAAATCGGTAGTGGGTCTTGAAATTCCGAATGAAAACCGTGATATGGTCGGCTTTAGAGAAATTATAGCATCAGACGAATTTCAAAATTTAAAATCACCCCTTACCGTCGCGCTAGGTAAAGATATTGCAGGAAAAGCCGTGGTAGCCGATATAGCCAAAATGCCACATTTATTAGTCGCAGGAACGACTGGTTCGGGTAAATCGGTTGGTGTAAATAGTATGATTTTAAGCCTGCTATATAAAAGTACACCAGAGCAAGTTCGCCTGATTATGATTGACCCGAAAATGTTAGAGCTATCTATTTATGAAGATATTCCGCATCTATTAACCCCCGTAGTAACCGACATGTCTGAAGCCGCTAATGCCTTGCGTTGGTGTGTGTTTGAAATGGATAGACGCTATCAACTAATGGCAAAAATGGGTGTTAGAAATGTTGCAGGTTTTAATGACAAAGTACAGCGAGCTATTGATGCAGGCGAACCAATTGTAGACCCTTTATATAAACAAGTCGCTAATTTTGGTCATGAACTCGGCGAACAGCCACCAACGCTTGAACCCTTGCCTCTTATTGTCGTTATTGTTGACGAGTTTGCCGACATGATTATGGTTGTCGGTAAAGAAGTTGAACAGCTTATTTCAAGGATTGCCCAAAAAGCGCGTGCGGCAGGTATTCACCTAGTGTTGGCAACACAAAGACCGTCTGTAAATGTTATTACAGGCTTAATTAAAGCAAATATACCGACCAGAATATCATTTATGGTTAATACCAAAATTGACTCAAGAACCATTCTAGATCAAGGTGGAGCAGAGCAACTGCTTGGTATGGGTGATATGTTATTTATGCCCCCTGGTAGCGGTAATCCTCGTCGAGTGCATGGTGCATTTATGACCGATGAAGAAGTGCATAGAGTCGTCGCATTCATTAAATCGCAAGGTGCGCCACAATATTTAGAAAGCGTTACCCAAGCACCGTCTGAGCTCTCTAATGATACGATTGCTCAAGATGCTGAACAAGATTTGTTGTACGATCAAGTCGTTGCTTTTGTAGCAGAAAAACAAAAAGTTTCCGTTTCGTTAGTACAGCGACAATTTAAAATTGGTTATAATCGTGCCGCTAGAATAGTTGAAGCGATGGAAGAATCAGGCTTGGTTTCAGCACAAAAGGGCAGTGGAAACCGAGAAGTTTTAGTTGGGAAACCTTCAAACTGACCCCCCCCTGGCATTTTTTGCTCAAGACCTAATTTTTTAATTTAAAAGGCAACAAGGCATGTTAAAAAAAACGATACAAATATTAACTCTAATGTTGATTTCTACGGGTTTATTTGCAGCAGATGCGAATATTAATACGCTAAGAGATTTTGTTAAGAACTTCACCACATTTAGTGCTAGTTTTGTGCAAACACAACCTGATGAATCTACCTTTAGTGCCAATGAATCAAAAGGCTATATGGGCATTGAAAGACCGGGTAAATTATATTGGGTATATCAAACGCCAGAACCGCAAGAAATTGTTACAGATGGTGTTGATTTATGGATTTATGAATCAGAATTAGATCAAGCAACTGTACGCCCCTTAGCGAGTGTAGAAAACGATTTCCCAATGCGTTGGTTGCTATACAACGAGCCAGTAGAAAAGAATTTTGATGTGATTACCGGGCAAGAGTACGGTGGGATTAGTTGGTTTAATCTTATCCCTAAAGACAATACTTTTTTTCAAAGCTTAGAGGTCGCAATTAAAGGTAATGAACTAGTGCAAATTTGGATGTATCAAGGGCAAGATAATGTAACTAAAGTTATCTTTCATAATTCTCAAACGGATACAGATATTGCAGACTCAAAATTTAATTTTGTACCTAAAAAAGGTATAGATGTTATTGGAACACCACTAAATTAATGGCTTATCAACCCTTATCTGAGCAAATTCGCCCACAAGAAATTAATGAATTTGTAGGGCAAAAACACCTGCTTGGTAAAAATAGAGCCTTATCTAAATTATTTGCTAGTGGTCATTTACATTCCATGATATTTTGGGGACCACCAGGCACAGGAAAAACCACACTTGCAAGATTGATTGCCAAGCAATCAGACTTGCAATTCATTAGTTTATCTGCCGTTCTTGATGGTGTAAAAGAAGTCAGAGAAGCCGTTGAAAAATCAAAAAAACAACGCGAGCAATTTTCTCAAGGCACACTATTATTTGTTGACGAAGTACACCGTTTTAATAAAGCCCAACAAGATGCTTTTTTACCCTTTGTTGAAGATGGCACCTTTATTTTTATTGGTGCAACGACCGAAAACCCATCATTTGAACTTAATAACGCACTACTTTCACGGGCAAGAGTCTATGTGTTACGCCCACTAGACGAAGAAGATTTACAGCAAGTCTTAATGCGCGCTACAAACACACTAACAGAAGATTTAAATACTCTTGTTGAAATTAGTCAAGAAGCACAAACCTCACTTATTCAATATGCCGATGGTGATGCAAGACGACTAATTAATGTCATCGAACAAGCGATAGACTTTGCCGAAGAAACTGAAAAAGGATTATTACTCACCTTAAATAATTGTAAAGAAATTATTCAAGGTGGTACAAAACGATTTGATAAAGGTGGCGAAGTTTTTTACGACCAAATATCAGCGCTACATAAATCGGTTAGGGGGTCAGACCCCGATGCCGCCTTATATTGGTTAGTAAGAATGTTAGATGGCGGAGCAGATGCTCGTTATCTAGCGCGCAGATTAATCCGCATGGCGAGTGAAGAAGTTGGTAATGCCGACCTAAAAGCACTAGAAGTATGCGTGAACGCCGCACAAGCTTACGAACGACTAGGTTCGCCAGAAGGAGATTTAGCTCTTGCACATGCCACCGTCTATTTAGCCGTAGCCCCAAAATCAAATGCGGTTTATATGGCATACAAAGCCGTGCTAAAAGATGTTGCGATTGCTGGTTCAGACGAAGTACCCATGCACCTAAGAAATGCACCAACCAAATTAATGAAACAACTCGACTACGGCGAAGGCTATCGCTATGCACACGATGAACCCGATGCCTATGCAGCAGGAGAAGTATATTTTCCTGAAAATATGCCAGAAAGAATATACTATGAACCCGTTAATCGTGGCTTAGAAATTAAAATAGCCGATAAAATAGCAAGACTAAAACAGCTAGATAAAAATGCTATTCATAAACGCAGAAAGGATTAGAAAGGATAAATATGCATAGTTTTCACATTTTACAACTGTTAGCAGTAGGGGCAGGCGGTTTTTTTGGTGCCATGGCAAGAAGCCTAGTTTCTAATCAAATGTATCACTGGTTAGGGCGCGATTTCATGTATGGAACCCTAACAGTTAATGCACTTGGCTCATTAACACTGGGTTTACTTACCATGCTGATGATTGATAAATTTCATGTTTCAATCGAATGGAAAGCTTTTTTTATCGTTGGTTTTTTAGGAGCATTCACCACCTTCTCAACCTTCGCCTTTGAAACGCTCTTATACCTACAAGAGGGGGCGGTAGAAAAAGCCATAATAAATATTTTAGCGAATGTTGTGTTAACGATTCTAATGGTATGGGTAGGCGTAATAATTGGAAGGCATTATTTCTAAGGAATAACCGATCATAAAAAAATGTCAGCTCCCCCCCCCCCTGGCAAATTTTGGTTGTAGTGGCTTTTGATTAGGCTTTTAATTAAAATTAAATTAATTGTGATAATGATGCAAGTTCAAGAATTTTTAGGCTCTTCTCCGCTTTGTTGAGTGAAAAATCATGATTATGCGTAAAATA
>CAYMAW010000049.1:0-8134 GCA_964388565.1 uncultured Piscirickettsiaceae bacterium
CCATGCGTAAGCAATATCCTGAAGCTTGGCAGGCTATTTTAGAGTCCAATAACATTCCTGCTCCTATTACGCTACGCAATAATCAAATGTTTCAAACGCGTGATGAATTACTGGCTTTGTTGTCTGAAGAGGGAGTGGAAGCTTCTGCTCATTTATATTGCTCGCAAGGTATTGTGCTTGCACAATCAACCGATATTAGCCAGTTGCCTACTTTTGATGAAGGTGGGTTTAGTGTGCAAGACGGTGCGGCACAGCAGGCGGCAGAAATTTTACAGCCTAAAGCTAATGAGTCAATTTTAGACGCTTGTGCGGCTCCAGGCGGTAAAACTTGTCATATGTTGGAAGCGTCAAATAATGAAGCTAAAATATTTGCCTTAGAAAAAGATCCTGAACGCACTGAACGCTTATCTGAAAATTTGTATCGCTTAGATTTGCATGCTGATATTGAAGTGGGCGATGCTTCTCAACCAAGCGATTGGTGGAATGGTGAATATTTTGATAAAATTTTGATGGATGCACCTTGTTCGGCAACGGGAATTATTCGTCGTCATCCTGATATTAAATGGCATCGAACACCTGAAGACATCGAGGCACTTGTGCAGTTACAAGGTGAAATTCTAGTCGCTCTTTGGCAAACCTTAAAGGTGGGCGGACAACTTCTTTATGCAACTTGTTCGGTTTTGTCGCAAGAAAATAGTGAACAGGTTGAGTCTTTTATTAACAATACGGAAGATGCTAAATATATTCCTTTAAATGTTGAGTGGGGCGTTCGCCCTGCGAATAATATTGGTCGTCAAATTTTACCGGGCGAGCAAGATATTAAGGGGGCGTCGAATATGGATGGCTTTTATTATTGTTTGTTAGAAAAAGTAAGCCTATGAAATTATTTTTACTTGCTTGCCTTGTGTTATTACCGCTTGGTTGCTTTGCAAGTAAGGATGTAAACTTAATTACAGATTTGGATATTAAGCCTGTTCCAGTTCCTAGTATTGGTATTTCTTATTTTTTTCAACAGGCAGATGCTAAGCAATTGACTATTGATTCTCAAGTTATATTTATCCTTTCTGATGAAATGAAAAAGGCGTTAGAGCATGAAATACCGCTTTATTTTGATGTTGAACTTCGTGTGTTAGAAAAAAAAGAGTTTCTAATGATTGGCTATCAAAAGTTGCATCATACTATCTCGTACCAAATTTCACTGTCCCATTCTAATTATGATAATTTGTTTATTATTACAAACATGCGTCGTCAGTCTCATCAAACATTTAATACCTTACAAGAGGCACTGCGTACTTTTGGCACACTGCGTAATTTTAATGTCATGAATTTAGCAGACTTTGATAAAAATAAAGCGTACAGTATAGAATTTAGAGTGAAATTTAATCGCTGGATGTTGCCAACAGCCTTGATTATTAATTCTTTTATTGACTCTAATTGGTATTTGTCTAGCGATTGGCATAGGGTGAAAATTAAGGTACTAGATGAATGATTAGCTATATTTCAAAGCGTACTAAAAATAACTTTTTAAGCCAGTATGGTTGGCTTATTTCGATTACTTCGATACTGTTGTTGTCTTTAATTACAATGAGTCAGGTGCTACAAAGCTCAGAACAGTTTGCTCAATTTTATGGCGTTTTATTATTAGTCAGTTTTATTGGTATTTCGATATTAGTTTTTATGCTATTTATGACGGTAAAAAGACTGGTTAGAAATTATAGAAAAAAACGCGTGGGTTCGATTATCACCGCTAAGTTAACCTTGTTAATTAGCTTGATAATCATGATACCCTTGTTAATTACCTATTCTTTTTCTATCGTTTTTGTTAATAAAGGAATAGATCAGTGGTTTGATGTTAAAACGGGAGAGTCGCTTTCTGATGCCGTTGGTTTAGTGCAACTTTCACTTGATAATCAACGCCGTAATCATTTAAAAAGTACCTTACAGGCGGTTAAAATTTATCAAGCAGATCTTTCTATTATGCCCGTCTTAACAGTTAATAAAATTCGTAAACAGTTTAATATCAGTGAAGCCTCCATCTATACTTTAAATGGTCGATTAATTGCCTTTAGTAGCCATATCATCAGCAATGATTTACCTAAAGCACCTAAGAGCCACCTTTTCCAACAAATTCGCCAGGGGCATACCTACGCAGCAATAGAAATGTTAAAAGGGGCGTCTATGAACTATCAAATTATTAGAATTATTGTGCCTTTTACCAATTCAATAACCAATAAATCCCAAGCTTTGCATGCTATTTATTCTATCCCTGATAGATTGACCCATTTAGCTGAAAATGTACGAATTTCTGCCAGTCAATATCAAGAGCTTAGTTATTTAAAAACACCACTTAAAACCAGTTTTACAGTAATTTTAACGGTATTATTACTGTTAACTTTGGTGAGTGCGGTACTGTTTACAATTAAGCTAATTGAAAACTTAATTGAACCCATTAAAATCTTAGCAAAAGGGACGCAAGCGGTAGCGGAGGGAGATTATAGCGTTTCTGTGCCGGTGATAAATAAAGATGAATTAGGGCAACTTACGCAATCATTTAATGACATGATTCAACAAATTTCACTTGCTCGAAATGAGATAAAATTCAGTCATCAACAAACCAAAGTTCAGCAACTTTATTTACAAGCAATTATTCAAAACTTGAATAGTGGCGTATTAACTCTTGACATGAATTTATGCCTTAAAACGGTGAATGATGCCGCCAGTAAAATACTTAATGCAGATTTATTTTCTCAAATAGGAGAACCGTTAAAAGAGGTTTTAAATTTAGATAGAATTGAACATTTAAAACCTCTTTTTAATAAAATTTTTCCTTTATTTACCAATAAATCAGGATCTTGGAGGGAACAGTTTAATTATGAGTGTCTTGATGGTCAAAAAATTTTACTAGCGCATGGAACCACTTTACCTAGTTTAGACAAAAGTCATGCAGGGTTTGTTATTGTAATTGAAGATATTACCGAGTTAGTTCAAGCCCAACTGCATGCGGCGTGGAGCGATGTTGCTAAACGACTTGCACATGAAATTAAAAATCCGCTTACGCCAATACAACTTTCTGCAGAAAGGCTGAACTATAAACTAGCAAAAGAAGTTTCGCCTGATGGACAAGCATTTTTAACGAGAATGACCGATACGATTATCTCACAAGTCGCTTCGATGCAACGATTGGTACAAGCGTTTGCTGAGTATGCTGATACCCCAAAAATAGAGTTTAAAGCCTTTAATCTTAATAATTTAATGTTAGACATTGCCAGTATGTACGCGGATACGGACTCTTCTTGGCAGGTTGTTACTAAGTTAGATAATGGTTGTAAAATTATTTATGCCGATATTTCTAAAATACGGCAAGTGTTGCATAACTTAATTAAAAACGCACTTGAAGCCTGTGACGGTTATGAAAATACTGTAATTACGCTTTGTTCGGAATGTGACGAAAAGCAGATAAAAATTAGTGTTTCAGATAATGGACCAGGCATACCCGAAACAGAACGAAATTGGATTTTTGAACCCTATGCAACCAATAAACCAAAGGGAACTGGCTTAGGTTTGGCAATAGTAAAGAAAATTATTGATGAACACCGTGGAAAAATTAAAGTAGAATCTATAAGTGTAGCGGAAAGCCAGACAAATAATGAAATAGAACATGGCACAACATTTTTGATTAGCTTACCTGTTAAAATCAATGCGGATGATTTAAAGGATAAAAAATGAAGTTAGGTAAAATCTTAATTGTTGATGATGAAAAAGATATTTGCAGCTTAATGGAAGAAATTTTTACGGAAGAAGGTTATCAAGTTACAACCGCTGCAAATGGTCAACAAGCAATTAAAGCATGGTATGAATTCACCCCAGATGTTATTTTTCTAGATGTTTGGATGCCTGATATAGATGGAATAACCCTATTAAAATCAATGCTTGATAAACAAGATATTGGTAATTCTTGCGTGATTATGTTGTCAGGTCATGCGACGATTGAGACGGCGATAGAAGCAATGAAATTAGGTGCGTATGATTTTTTAGAAAAACCGCTTTCGTTAACTAAAATTCTTATTAGTGCTGAAAAAGCGATGCAACATGTTGAGCTTTATCATGAAAATAAACAGCTAAAACAAAAGATGCCCGTGTCCTATTTACCTATTGGTAAAAGTAAGCTTATTCAGCAGTTACGAGATACTGTTCAGCGACTTGCGAAATATAGTATGCCCGTTTTTATTACAGGTGAAAAGGGAACCGGTAAAAAACGCCTAGCAGAAGCAATTTATCGTCAAAACGAACAACAAAATCAAAAAAATTTACAACTTAATGCTGGTGATTTTATGTCTCAGTATCAAATGTTGGTTGGGACAGAAGAAAAAGATGGCGTTAAAAGACTGGTTGTAAGAGGGGACCTTAGTCTAATTGATGGTGGCACGCTTATTATTAATGATTTTGAGCTTTTAGAAGAAAAAGGACAAACATTTTTAGAGCAAATTCTTGTTGATTCCTCCTATACTCGTATTGGTGCGGACGAGCCGAGTAAGATTAATATTAGACTGTTAGCGGTATCAAAAAAATCAATTGAAGAGCTTGAAAAACAAGGATTTAATGAAACGCTAATTAATCGCCTAAAAGCCACTCAAATCCAAATGCCATCACTGCGTCAGCACACCGAAGATTTGCCTGAATTAATTGAATATTTTGTTGATTATTTTCAAACACATGAAAGCTTGAAGTATCGAAAGTTTAGTTTGCCAGCACAAAATGTATTACGCCAATATAGTTGGCTTGGTAATTTTAAGGAATTAAAAAATCTGATTCAACGATTATTAATACAGGGAGAGAATGAAATTTCAGGCGAAGAGGTTAAGGCGTTGCTTGAAGGTCATAAAAAAGATCGTCGCTCTTCTACCACGGATTTTGTTGATACGAAACTAGACTTAAAACAGGCAAGAGAATTATTTGAAGCGTCCTACCTAAGGCAATTGTTGATTGAAACAGGTGGTAGCGTGTCAGAAACCGCAAAACTATCAGGTTTAGAACGAACCAATTTATATCGAAAATTAAAAAATCTAAATATCGACCCCAAAAATCCAAAATAAATAAAATGGGGAGAGGACACTAGCAATGAATATTTTAATACTGGGTGCAGGGCAAGTAGGAGCATCATTAACAGAAGTGCTTGCGAAGCAAAATAATAGTGTAACACTGGTTGATGTAAACAATGCCAGTTTGCAAAAATTACAAGATCGGTTTGATATTCGCACCGTACATGGCGAAGCGGCAGACCCCGATGTTTTATTACAAGCAGGGTTAGAAGATACCGAAATTTTAATTGCCGCCACGCAAAATGATGATACCAATATTTTGGCGTGCCAATTAGCACAGATACTGCATAAAACGCCAACTAAAATTGCTCGTATTAGAAACCCAACCTACTTGAATCACCCTGAATTATTTGATCGAGAAAAAAATGATGACGCGATTCATATTGATGCTTTAATTAGCCCCGAAACGCTAGTTAAAGATTATATTATGCAATTAATAGAATACCCAGGGTCATTGCAAGTGGTTGATTTTGCAGAAGGGAAAGTAAGAATTGTCGCCATTCGCTCAAAAGCGGGTAGTGTACTAGTGGGCAAGGAAATTAGAGAAATAAAATATCATCTTTCAAAAGGAATTGAAGCCCGTATTATTGCAATTTACCGTCATGGAGAGGTCGTCATGCCCGTCGGTAATACAATTATTATGGAGCAAGATGAAGTGTTTTTTATGGCTATACCAAAAGATATTCCAAGTATTGTTCATGAACTTAGAAATGATAAGATAAGTCCATCTCGTAATATCATGATTGCCGGAGCGGGAAATATAGGTTTTAATTTAGCGAAAGATTTAGAAAAATTACATCAAGTTAAAATTATTGATCGTGAAATTTCAAGAGCCCGTTATGTAGCAGAGTCATTAGATGAAGCAATTATTATTCATGGCGATGTGGCAGATAAATCATTATTGATGGAAGAAAATATTGATGAAATAGATTTATTTGTTGCGGTAACTAATTCAGACGAAGCCAATATTATTTCAGGCATGCTTGCTAAAAAGCTAGGTGTAAAACGAGTGCTTGCCTTAGTTAACAACCAATCTTATATTGATTTAATTCATCTAAATCAGATTGATGTTGCTATTTCTGCTCACGAAATAACCACCAGTAACCTCTTGCATTATATGCGTGAAGCAGATACGGTAAAAGTGTCCACGCTAAGAAGAGGGGCGGCAGAAGCGATGGAATTGATTGTGCATGGCGATAAATCTAACTCTCAGATAATCGGTAACAAAATTGGTGAGATTCCTTGGCCGACAGATATTACGATTGGCTGTATTGTGCGTGATGAAGAGGTAATCATTGCACATCGAGATATTGTGGTTAGGGCAGAAGATCATATCGTTTTATTCTTAACAGACTCCTCACGAGCAGGTGAAGTCACCGACTTTTTCTGCCAAAAAGAAAAACGCAGTTGGTTTTAAAAGGCAAATGTAATGCACACTAAGCTAATTTTTAAAATTCTCGGTTTATTATTAATGGTATTTAGTTTAACACTGATACCACCAATAATCATTGCCACCATTTATGACGATGGCGGGCTAATTGAATTTTCTTTCTCGTTATTATTTTTGCTGGTCTTTGGCATTTTGATGTGGTACCCCTCAAGAAGAGATAAGCATGAGCTAAAAATTCGTGACGGCTTTTTAATTGTCGTGATGTTTTGGTCTGTACTAGGATTTGTTGGGGCAATACCGATTTATTTTTCAACCACCATTTTAATCAGCGCAACCGATGCGATATTTGAATCCTTTTCAGCCCTCACCACAACGGGGGCAACGGTAATGACGGGGCTTGAAACGCTACCTCATGCCTTATTATGGTATCGACAACAACTGCAATGGCTCGGTGGTATGGGTATTATTGTTTTAGCCGTCGCCATTCTACCCATGTTAGGAATTGGTGGCATGCAGTTATACCGTGCAGAAAGCCCCGGGCCGGTTAAAGACTCGAAGCTTGCCCCACGAATTTCAGAAACAGCTAAAGCACTTTGGTATATTTATTTAGGCTTAACGATCTCCTGTGCCGTTAGTTTTAAACTAGCAGGTATGAACTGGTTTGATGCGTTTGCACACAGTTTTTCGACTGTTGCGATAGGCGGATTTTCAACCTACGATGGTAGCATTGGTCACTTTCAAAGTTTAAATATTGAAATTGTGGCAATGGTATTCATGGTCTTAGCAGGAATTAACTTTGCCCTACACTTTACCTCCTTTCGTAATCGCTCGATTTTAGCCTACCGTTTAGATCCTGAAGTAAAAGTTTATACGGGGGTGCTATTATTTGGTATCGCCTTAAGTACGCTATATTTAACGCTTAACAGCGTCTATCCGACTTGGCAAGAAAGCCTAAGATATGGAGCTTTCCAAACCATATCGCTTGCCACCACAACGGGATTTTCGAGTACCAATTATTCAGTATGGCCTGTATTTTTACCCGTTTTTTTACTACTAATGGGCTTTATTGGTGGCTGTGCAGGTTCAACAGCGGGTGGAATGAAAGTTATCCGCATCATACTACTAGCCAAGCAA
Source organism: uncultured Piscirickettsiaceae bacterium (assembly GCA_964388565.1). Classification (GTDB taxonomy): domain Bacteria; phylum Pseudomonadota; class Gammaproteobacteria; order Thiomicrospirales; family Thiomicrospiraceae; genus Hydrogenovibrio. The sequence continues at coordinate 7,624 of CAYMAW010000049.1, forward strand.
GGTAATCGAGAAATAAAACGCCTACTACACCCTAATGCACTGATGCCAATTAAATTAAGCGGAAAAGTTGTTCCTGATAGAGTGTTAACTGCTGTTTGGGGGTTCTTTGCTCTTTATATCGTATCGTTTATGAGTATCATGCTCTTGTTAATGTTGTTAGGGTTAGACCAGGTGACAGCACTTTCTGCGGTTACCGCAACTATTAACAATATTGGACCAGGATTAGGTGAAGTGGCAACCAACTATCAAAATCTTTCTGACCCCGTAAAATGGGTATTAACCTTTACAATGTTATTAGGACGACTAGAAATATTTACCCTACTCGTTTTATTCACTGCGGCTTTTTGGCGAAAATAAATGACAAGTAACGAACTCGCTGAAAAATGGGATAAAAAATATCTTGCTATGCAACCAACAAGCAGTGTTGCCCCTTGTTGGCTACTAAAACAGCATAGCCAACAACTGCCTTTAAAAGGCAAGGCTCTAGATTTAGCTTGTGGCTTAGGTGGTA
>CAYMAW010000050.1:0-8102 GCA_964388565.1 uncultured Piscirickettsiaceae bacterium
ATATCGGCATTTTTTACCAGTATAAAATAATCTTAGTTGTTAAGCGTTTCCTTAAGGTAATAACATGAGAATCTATTTTGAGTAGTTTAGAATTAACCGCAAAAATCGCAATTGATAAAATTTCCACTAGGCTAGATGTTGTTTTAGCCGAATTGTTTTCTGATTATTCACGAAGTCGTATTAAAGAATGGATAAAATCTGGCTCCGTTACTTTAGATGGCAAGGTGAATGCTAAACCAAATTTTAAGGTGTTTGGCGGAGAAAAGGTAATCATTAAAGCCGAAATAGAAGATGAAGTGAACGCTGAACCTGAAAATATTCCGATTGATATTATTTATCAAGATGATGACATTGCAGTTATTAATAAACAGATCGGTTTGGTTGTTCATCCTGGTGCAGGGAATCCGAATGGCACCTTGATGAATGCGTTGTTATTCCATTTTCCTGAAGTACGAGAAGTACCAAGAGGTGGGATTGTGCATCGTCTTGATAAGGAAACTTCTGGTTTGATGGTTATTGCAAAAACGATTCCTGCACAAACTAACTTGATTGAGCAACTACAAGTACATTCTGTTGGTAGAATTTATGATGCAATTGTTGTGGGTAAAATGAAAACAGGGGGAACGATAGAGGCAAATATTGGTCGTCACCCTACTGATCGTGTCAAAATGGCGGTGTTATCACATGGCGGTAAAAAAGCGATTTCGCATTACCGTGTATTAGAACATTTTAGAGAGCATTCTCGAATTCGCGTTAAGCTCGAAACAGGGCGAACCCATCAAATTAGAGTACACATGGCATCACTTGGTTTTCCGTTAGTCGGTGATCCTACTTATGGTGGTCGTTTAAGAATACCTCAAAAAATGATGCCTGAATTTGTTGATTATTTACGAGGCTATAAACAGCAAGCCCTGCATGCGGGGCAACTAAGTTTAAGGCACCCAAAAACAGGCAAAGAAATGAAGTGGAAAGTTGCTATGCCCGATTATATGTTGGATTTAGTGGACATGTTACGAGATGATTTAGAGGATTATCAAGCACAGTTTTCTCGTCGTTATGATGAGTATGAAGATGAAGATTGTGGTGTTGAGATTGCTTGGGTAACAGACGCTGATATTCCTGAAGATTAATTATGATTATCCCTAACTGGCAAGTTTCAAGTAAGGTAAAGGCAGTCACAACAACCCGAAAGGGCGGTGTAAGCTTACCGCCTTTTGATTCGTTTAATCTAGCAATTCATGTTGATGATAATGAAAAAGATGTCCTAGAAAATAGAAAACGCTTAGATTCTTCGCTTAATTTTATTCATTCTCCCTTGTGGCTAAATCAACAGCATACGACAAATATCGTTAAATGGAGTGGCGAGAAATATCCAAGCCTAGCCATTGCGGACGCGGCTTGGACAACTAAAAAACAGTTGCCCATTTGTGTGATGACGGCTGACTGCCAACCTATTTTAATTACGAATCAATCAGAAACTTTTGTCGCGGTTATTCATGCCGGTTGGCAGGGGTTATTGGATGGAATTGTAACTAAGTCTATTTTACAACTACCCGATAGAATCGAAAATTTAAAAGTATGGATAGGTCCATCAATAAGTCAAAAAAACTTTGAGGTTGAGAAAGATTTTGTTAAAAAATTTATAGCTAAAAATAAAGAAAATGCAGTTTTTTTTAAACAGAAATCGACCTTAAAATTTCAGGCTGATTTGGTGGGTATTTCGGTACAAGAAATGCATGATTTAGGCGTGAAAGATATAACGCAGAGTAACCTTTGTACCTATGAAAACAGCGATGAATTCTATTCATATCGACGCCAACAAAAAACAGGCAGAATGGCAACTTTAATTTGGTTAGATGCTTAAGATTAAGGAAACACTGAATAACCACCAATTATTTTTTACTGGCTAGAATGCAAAATCGCCAGGGGGGGGTGCCCCTGGCGATTTTTGTTATAGCGGCCAAAAAACCAAAATTAATGGAATGGATACTGCAAGAATTAGGAGTTCTAACGGTAGTCCTACTCGCCAATAATCACCAAATTTATAGCCTCCTGGTCCCATTATTATGGTGTTGTTCTTATGTCCGATTGGGGATAAGAATGCACAAGAAGCGGCGACTGCTACGCCCATTAAAAAGGCATCGGGGTTAACTTGAAGTTCGTTGGCAAGGCTTATTGCGACGGGTGCGGCAACGAGTACGGTGGCAACATTATTTAGCATATCTGATAAGGTCATGGTTACTACCATTAATAATGCCAAAATGGCTATAACTGGCCAACCTTGGGTGAAGCCTATAATGCCGTCGGCAATTAGTTGCGTCCCCCCAGAAGCTTCAAGTGCCGCACCTAATGGTATGAGTGAGGCGATAAGTACGATAACTGACCATTGTACGGAATCGTACATTTGTGATGGTGTAACTACTTTTAAAAATCCGTATAAAACGACAACCATTGCTAGGGCGACGGGTAAATAAACTGCTCCAACACTAGAAAGAGCGATTGCAATTGCAAATAGTGAAATGGCTAGCCAAGCTTTATCTCGTTGGATAACTTGTAAACCGCGTTTTTCTAGTGGTAATGCTCCTAACCATTGAATGGCGTTGTCAAGCTGTTGGTCTTCTCCCATTAGTAACAGTACATCACCTGCTTTTACTGGTGCTTTTCTTACTCTGTCTCTGATGGTTTTTCCTTGGCGAGAAATACCTAGTAGCATAACGCCGTGGCGATTTAGTAGCCGTGCGTCATTGGCTGATAATCCTTCAATTTGTGCGTCTTGAGGAACGGTTGCTTCTGTGATATTAAGCGTTCCGGCAAGTGTTCCATTGTGTTTTGCTGACTTTGAATAAGATAGCTTTAGTTCGCCAGAGAGACTTTCAAGTGCTTTTGGGCTTGCTTCTATTACAAGCATGTCACTTTTTTTAATTTCTTCGTAAAGTGCTTTTCCTGGAAGTCTTTTGCCTTTTCTTACTAGCCCTACAATTAATGTATCATGCTCTTCGGCTAATTTTTCTAGTTCTGCAATCGTTTTCCCTATTGCTGGAGATTCGGCGTCAAAGCCTATTTCGATTGTATAATCGCTAAGGTTTTTTAGGTCTTCTGAACTGTTTGTGTCTTTGCTAGATTCTGGTACAAGTCGCCAACCGATTAAGGCCACAAAGGTTAGACCTGCTACGGCGGCACCTAGTCCTACCCAAGCAAAGTCGAACATTGCATAGGGTTCACCTAATGCTGTTTCACGAAATTGAGAAATAACAATATTGGGTGGTGTTCCTATTAGGGTAATCATTCCGCCTAAAATAGTAGCAAATGATAGAGGCATTAGTGTTTTTGAGGCGGAGCGTTTTGCGCGTTTTGCGGCTTGAATATCAACGGGCATAAGTAGTGCAAGTGTTGCAACATTGTTCATGAATGCTGACATAACCGCACCAAGTGCGCCAATCGCGGCAATGTGTGAAACAAGTGAACGGCTAGAGTCGATAAATTTTTCGGATAACATTTCGATTGCTCCCGATTGTGAGAGGGCTTTTGAAATAATTAACACGAGGGCTATAATAATAACAGCAGGGTGTCCAAATCCTGAAAAAGCGGCATCTTTCGGGATTACATTTAATAGCAAGCCAAGAGAAAGTGTTCCAAAGGCAACGAGGTCATAACGCCACTTTCCCCAAACTAAGAGTATTAATACGCCACCCATTAGTAGGAAGAGAGTAATTTGTTCATAGGTCATTTGTTTTTGCCTTCTTTAAGGAGACACTTAACAACCGCCAATTATTTTTTACTGGCTAAAAAATAACGATGACGGAGTTAGATTTGTCTTTAATTTGATTTAAAAATTAAATGAATTTAAATAATTAATGCTAATAATACAAGTCGGTCTTCAGTTGTAAGTACATTAAATGTTCTACTGGCTGCCCCATTATTCATAACTTCAAGCCCGACACCTCTATCTGCACAGTAGGAAAAGAATTTAATATCTGGGAATACTTGTTTTTCACCCGTTCCTAAGATAATTACTTCTGACTTAGTTGCAAGGAGTTCGTCTAATCTATCAAAATTTAATTGATCTATGTGTTTGCATGCCCAGTCTTCGTATAAAACATGCTGTGTTAAATAACAGCTAGTATTTACTTTTTGATAGTTAATGGTAACTTCATTGGGTAAACATTTTTTTATAGCAAGAACATTTGAATCTCTGTGTTCTGTAAATTTCATTAATTTTCTTTAAAAATGTGTATATGCTGTAATTATAGCCCATTTTGTGATTGACGAAAAGAATGAATACTGTATCATTATGGCATTATAAAAAATGATTAAAAAATAAGAGTATTTCCGTGACAGGCGACTTTCAAAGAATAAAAAGATTACCACCTTATGTATTTAATATCGTGGGTGAACTAAAAGCAGAAGCGAGAAGAAAAGGTGAAGATATTATTGATTTTGGTATGGGTAATCCTGACCAAGATACGCCTAAACATATCGTTGATAAATTAATTGAAGTAGTGCAACGAGAAGGCACGCACCGTTATTCTGTTTCACAAGGAATACCGAGGCTTCGTAAAGCAATTTGTAATTGGTATAAAACTAAATACGATGTTGATTTAGATGCGGATACAGAAGCTGTTGTAACAATTGGTTCTAAAGAAGGCTTAGCACATCTTGCTATGGCAACCGTTGATAAAGGCGATACCGTCCTTGTTCCAAATCCTGCTTATCCTATCCACCCTTATGGTTTTGTCATTGCCGGTGCAGATATTCGCCATGTGAAAATGACTCCTGATGTTGATTTTTTTGATGAACTAGAAAGAGCAATTAAAGAATCTTGGCCAAAGCCTAAAATGCTGATAATGAACTTCCCAGGTAATCCAACAACACAAACCGTTGATCTAGAGTTTTTTGAAAAGGTAATTGCGATTGCTAAAGAACATAGTATTTGGGTTGTTCATGATTTAGCTTATGCGGATATTGTGTTTGATGGCTATAAATCACCTTCTATTTTAGAGGTTGAGGGGGCAAAAGATATTGCAGTTGAGTTTTACACCCTTTCAAAGAGTTACAATATGCCTGGTTGGCGTGTTGGTTTTATGGTTGGAAACCCTGATTTGGTTAATGCATTAAAACGAATGAAATCTTACCTTGATTATGGTACATTCACCCCAATTCAAGTAGCCGCGATTGAAGCACTAGAAGGTCCTCAAGAGTGTGTGCAAGAAATTTGCGACATGTATAAACTAAGAAGAAATGTACTTTGTGACGGTTTAAATGCACTGGGATGGGAAGTTACGCGACCTAAGGCGACAATGTTTGTCTGGGCAAAAATACCAGAAAAATATCAAGAAATGGGTTCATTAGAATTTTCTAAAAAATTATTAGAAGATGCAAGAGTCGCGGTTTCACCAGGCATAGGTTTTGGTGATTATGGCGATGACCATGTTAGATTTGGTTTAATCGAAAATGAACATAGAACAAGACAAGCATTGCGTGGAATTCGCGAAATGTTTAAAAATGATGGGTTGAAAAAAAAATGAAAATAGTCAAATTAGGTTTATTAGGTTTTGGTACAGTCGGCGGAGGAACGGTTGCAATTATTCAAAACACGATTAAAGAAATAGAACGCCGTTTAGGTGGGAATACGACCATTGTCGTTGAACATATCGCACTAAGAGATTTGAATAAAAAAAGAGCGGTCGATACAGCAGGAATTAAATTAACCACTAATCCGTTAGATGTCGTAAATGATCCAAATGTTGATATCGTCGTTGAACTGATGGGGGGAACAACCCTTGCAAAAGAATGTTTTGAAGTCGCTATTGCGAATAAAAAACATATCGTAACAGCAAACAAAGCATTGATTGCCGAACATGGTAATGAATTGTTTTTACAAGCAGAAAAAAATCATGTAGTTATTGCTTATGAAGCAGCCGTTGCAGGCGGAATCCCTATTATTAAAGCAATGCGTGAAGGCTTAGCAGGTAATAAAATTAATTGGGCGGCAGGGATTATTAATGGTACTGGCAATTATATTCTGACCGAAATGAAAAAACCTAATGCTGATTTTTCGGCAGTTTTAAAAGTTGCACAAGAACTTGGCTATGCCGAAGCGGATCCCACTTTTGATGTAGAGGGAATTGATGCGGCACATAAATTAGCAATTATTGCATCCATTGCTTTTGGTATTAAATTACAGTTCGAAAAAATTTATACCGAAGGTATTTCAAAAATTACCGCTGAAGATATTCAATTTGCAGACCAGTTAGGGTATCAAATTAAACACTTAGGTATTGCCAGTAGAACCGCTGGCGGTTTTTCTTTAAGAGTTCACCCTACTTTAGTGCCTAATTCGGCTTTAATTGCGAATGTTGATGGTGTAATGAATGCTGTAATGGTAAATGGCGATAGTGTTGGAACAACTATGTATTATGGAGCAGGGGCTGGAGCAGGCCCAACTGCAAGTGCCGTTGTTGCGGATATTATTGATATCGTTCGTGGCTTAAATCAGCCACAAGAAGATAAGGTTACGGGGTTAGGTTTTGCTTTAAATACTTTGAAAAATGAGCCTATTGTCGATATTAATGATATTGAATGCCATTATTATCTACGCTGTTTCGCAAAAGATAAAACAGGTGTATTGGCAGAAATTACTAAAATGATGGCGGATAGCGGAATTAGTATTGATAAATTACACCAAGAACCTTGTAAGTCAAATGATAGTGATGCAACGCTGGTTATGTTGACAAATAAAGTAAAAGAATTTTCGTTAAATAAATTACTTGATAAGCTATCATCATTTAAAGATATTGATGGCGAAATTCAGCGTATTCGTATAGAAACGCTAGACTAGCCAAATGACAAAGTCCGTTACGCTCTGGATTCCAGGGCTGTTACATAGTCAGCGAATTGAAGAAGCGGGTGATACACTTAAAAAGACAAGGCTTCCTTGGCTAATGCGTCTGCTTTCTAAAGCAGATAGTCTCCCTCAAAAATCAAATGCAAACTTTTATCAATCTGCGAGCTATCTTTTTCATCAACCATACACATTACCCATAGCGGCAACCATGGTCAATACTGAAATCAGTTCTGCAGATGATTCTTTATTTTGGTTAAAACTTGATCCTGTTCAGCTAATAGCGGACAGGGATTCATTAATCTTAATCCCTGCAAAAGATTTAGGTATTACGGAGGAGGAATCGCTTGCCCTAATAAAAGCATTTAATCAGCATTTTTCTGAAGAAAAAGTAACTTTACAATATGGTAGTAAAAATAGTTGGTATTTAAGCCTTTTACAGCCAGTTGACATTCAAAGTACCTTGATTGATGATCTTTATTATAGACCACTGAATAATGCCTTTCCAAAAGGAAATGCGGCTACTTATTGGAAAAAATTATTAAATGAAACTCAAATGCTATTTTTCTCTCATCCTATAAATGAAAGACGAAGAGAAGAGAGTCTTCCTGAAATAAATAGCGTATGGGCTTGGGGTGAAGGTCAACAAGACCGTTCGACTATTAACACCCGTAAAAAAGCAACAATATATTCAAATAATCTTTATTTGAAAGGTCTTGCCGATAAAACAAATGCAAAATACTATGCTGAACCTAAAAAGTACCAGGGGGGGGTAGATTCTTCTGAACATGATCTTATCTGTTTAGATTCTATTACAAATAACCTCCCCAACCTATCGGAACAAGAGTGGATAAACTGTTTAATTGAGCTTGATAAACTTTGGTTTGAACCTTTATATCAGGATTTAAAAGCAGGTAAAATAAACTCATTATTGTTAGATCTAGGTATGAAAAGTCGTCATCATTTACAACCTAAACATTTAAATCGCTTTTGGCGACTCACAAAAAACATTACAAAATTATAAAAAAGGTAATTTACAATGAAATTTATCGAAACGCGTGGAAATGATGGGAAAAAAAGCGCTTCTGTTACTTTCTCTCAAGCTATTTTAAGTCCAATGTCATCTTTTGGTGGCGTTTATTCACCTGAATCTCTGCCTTATTTTAGTTCTGTTTTTTTTGAAAACCATATAGACTCTAACTATAAAACATTAGCAAAAGATGTACTTGATGCATTTGAAATAGATATTGATGATGGTGTT
>CAYMAW010000051.1:0-8043 GCA_964388565.1 uncultured Piscirickettsiaceae bacterium
TAAGAGGTTGCTCCTACAACAAGAATAACCACGAACAAGAGCATAACAAAGCCTGTTTGTGATTTGGAGTTGTTCATTATTAAAAGCCTTAAAATAGAAGTTTTTCTACAATTATATACTTTTTTAGAAAAACCTCCAATTTAATGACTATTTAAAATTTAGATAAAATCGCCAACTAAACATTTCTCTTTGGTATTCCAGATATACTAAACTAAACTAATCAATCGATGCTAAAAATATTGTAGGTGCCTTCCAAAACTTTTCAACTAACTTATACTTGCCCTGCTCTTTAACCTTAAAACTAATATAGTAAAGATTTTCTTCTCCAGGATAAGAAAAAATACTCACTGTTTCCCACTCAATATTTTTATCTGATTGCGTTTTAAGCCAACTGCTAGCTTCTCTTAAAATTTGTTGGTTGCGTTCTACTGCGTAAAACTCTATTTCATTAAACTGCGACGGCTTATCAACAATAATAACGGGCGTACTTGCTCCTATATTAAACTTGGACATTATTTCAGACATGGCGATATTATTAAGTACCACGCAGCCACGACTATCTAATGGTGAACGGCTAAATGTTTCCCTTGGCGTACCATGCAACCAAATTCCGGAGCCTGTTCGACCTTTTTTCTGATCCCATTTATTTGGATAATTCAAAGTCAACGCACCCACACCATATAGCTCGCCTAAGTTTTGATCTTGTAATTCTTTTTCTACCTTATAAATTCCAATGGGGGTTCTTAAATCACCTTGAACATCTTTGCCTGAACCTTTTTTTCCTATCGTAATATAATAATTCCCTAGTTCATCATAACCATTGTTTGTGTTCTGATAAACATACAGACGATTAGCTTCAGTATCTACAATAATAAGATGAGGATGTTGATTTGCTTTCAACACATATTGTTCAAGTAGTAAATGGTGTTGATTCAATGACTTTGATTTTAAACGAACTTTTGCTTCAGAAAGTAACGCCGTTAATTTTTGATTATTCTTTCTTCGTACCTCTTTCAATAAAGATAAATTACCCGACTTAATGGCAAGTAATTCAGCCTTAAGCAGTTGTGCTAATTTATATTTTGTATTTTTTTCAGCTAAGTCATTTAGTTTAGACCAAGCAGCATTAAACTCTCCAGTTTGAATTTCTTCCAACCCTTCAATTAAATTCTCTTCAATATCATTTGCCTGTGCATGTAAAACAAAGAAAAAACAAATTAAAACGGCTATTGTTTTTTTCATTTGTAAACCACGCGTTCATTAATAATTCGCCATTCACCATCAATTAATTTCCAAATTATTTTTTTGCCAATTTTATCTTTAAAACGATTTGAGTAATAATCTTGAAGAAAATAGGTTTGTACAATTCCCTTACCTAATGACCTTATTTTAAGATTCGTGATTTTTATATTAATAAATTTAGGGTTTCTTAAACTTCTTTTTCTTGATGCTCGCCAAGATTGGTTGGTTTTAAATTTATGAGAGAAATAGCCATCTTTATAAAAGCTCAAATAGCCTTCTAAATCTTGGGATGTCCAACTAGCACGCCAGTTTTCTAAGCGATTGCGAACTTTATCTGTCTCACTTTTTTTTGATTCTACTTTCGCTACCTTAATCTCTTTAACGGCATTTTCACTAGCTCCCGCCCACTTTCCAACGGGTAGAATAACCTCAGTTTCGTCGAAAAGTTGTTTATATACTTTTTGTGCTTGAAAGGCATGTACTTGATTCAAATTATCAATCAGCAGTTCGGTATCAGAATCATAACGCAAGGCTTTTTCGAGTATATTTTGGGCTTTCGTATACAGCCCTACTTCAATTAAAAATACCGCATAATTATTTGCTATATTCTTATCTAACGGATAATCTTGCATAAAAAGTTGCCATTGGCTATCAACACGATCTATTGCGGTTGCATCATTCTTACCAACATTTTGTGAGTGCTCTAAAATGGATAGGAACCGACTATCATAATTGTTTTTATCTGCCGAAAAAGCAAACGAGGAAAATAACAGTAAACCAATAATTAAATAACGCAAAGGAACTAAACTCTTTTTAATAAAAAATAACTTCGGTATTTTACAACAATTTTCTTAGGGTGGTACTGAATAACTAAGATAAAATTTAGCCAGCATAAAATTATCTTAGTTGTTCTGTGTCTTCCTAAGCCCCCCCCCTGGCATTTTTTATTTATTAACGATGTTTTGACATTATCATTACGAAGTCAACGCCCCTATTCCAACCATTCTATCTTTTAATTTTTTCACATCATCTCGTAACTGGGCGGCAAGCTCAAAGTCTAAGTTCTTGGCTGCTCTATACATGTTTTTTTCGGTTTCTTTTATGGCGGTTGCCACTTGTGCAGGTGTCATTCGTTTAGTTTTTTCTGCAAAATATTCTGTTGATTTTTCGGCTACTTTTAATTTTCGACTACTTTTTATTGCATAGGGAGAATCCTCTAAAACATTCGTTACTTTTTTATTTAACCCCGTCGGAGTAATGTTATTAACTCGGTTAAACTCAATTTGCATTTCTCTTCTTCGTTCGGTTTCGCCGATTGCTCTTTCCATTGAAGCGGTCATCTTATCCGCATACAAAATAGCTCGACCTTCCGCATTTCGTGCGGCTCGTCCCATTGTTTGAATTAATGATTTATCTGAACGCAAAAAACCTTCTTTATCTGCATCTAAGATCGCCACTAAAGATACTTCGGGAATATCTAAGCCCTCTCTTAATAGATTAATACCGACCAACACATCAAATTCACCTAAGCGTAAATCACGAATAATTTCAATTCGTTCGACCGTATCAATGTCTGAATGCATATAACGCACCCTTACTTGATGCTCTTCCAGGTATTCGGTTAGGTTTTCTGCCATTTTTTTTGTTAGTGTTGTCACCAGTATTCGTTCTTCTTTTTCGGTTCTAAGTCTTATTTCACCTAATAAATCATCAACCTGTGTAACGGCTGGACGAACCTCAACGATGGGGTCTAGCAACCCTGTTGGGCGAATAAGTTGTTCAACCACTTTCGATTGATGTTCCGCCTCATATTTACTTGGGGTTGCTGATACAAAAATTGTTTGTGGCATGATTTTTTCAAACTCATCAAAACGCATCGGACGATTATCCATTGCAGAGGGTAATCTGAAACCGTAAGTTACTAAATTTTCTTTACGAGAACGGTCGCCCTTGTACATTCCGCCAATTTGCGGAATAGTGACATGACTTTCATCAATAAACATTAACGATTTTTTAGGTAAATAATCTAATAAAGTCGGTGGCGACTCACCTGCCTCTCGTCCCGATAAATAACGAGAATAATTTTCGATACCAGAGCAATAGCCTAGCTCTTTCATCATTTCAATATCAAGTTTTGTTCGTTCTTCCAATCGTTGTGCTTCGACCAACTTATTATTTTCTCTCAAGACGACTAAATGTATTTTTAACTCCTCTTTAACTAATTCAATCGTTTTTAAAATCTTTTCCTTCGGTGTAACATAGTGTGATTTTGGATAGACTGTTACCCGTGTTGGGCGACTAATCACTTCACCCGTTAAGGGGTCAAACCAAGCAATTGTTTCGACCTCGTCATCAAACAATTCAATTCGTACCGCAAATTCATCGGCTTCCGCAGGAAACACATCAATCACATCACCACGAACGCGGTAAGTTCCACGCCATAATTCCATATCGTTACGCGTATATTGCATTAGCGACAACTGTTCTAAAATATCTCGCTGTTTCAAAACATCACCTAAACGAACTTGTAAAATCATGCTTAAATATTGTTGCGGATCACCCAGACCATAGATAGCTGAAACTGTCGCAATCAAAATAACATCTTCTCGCTCTAATAATGCTTTGGTAGCGGATAATCGTAGTTGTTCTATTTGATCATTAACAGAAGAATCTTTTGATATATAAGTGTCAGATGCAGGAACATAGGCTTCTGGCTGATAATAATCATAATAAGAAACAAAATATTCAACCGCATTATTAGGGAAAAAACCTTTCATTTCACCATACAATTGAGCGGCAAGGGTTTTATTATGAGCCATAATAATGGTGGGTCTTTGAATTTCTTTAATAACATTTGCCATCGTAAAGGTCTTACCCGAGCCAGTCACACCCAATAAAGTTTGAAACGCCTCGCCGTCCTTTATCCCCTCTATTAATTCAGCGATTGCTTTTGGCTGATCGCCAGCAGGTTGATATTCTGATTTTAGTTCAAACTTTTTAGCCATACTTTACATTTACCAATTGTTTTTTTCTGATAGAATTAAGTCCATATATTCTAAGGAGCTATCAACAAAATGTCTAGACTATCTGACCGAGTAAATCGTGTAAAATCTTCTCTTACCCTAATAATCACTGCAAAGTCTGCCGAATTAAAGCGAGCAGGGAAAGATATAATTAGTCTAGGTGCTGGTGAACCTGATTTTGACACGCCAGACCATATTAAAATGGCAGGAATAAATGCCATAAAAGATGGACACACTCGCTATACTGCAGTTGATGGTATTCCCAAATTAAAAGAAGCAATCATTAATAAATTTAAACGAGACAATAATCTTAATTTTAAAATGAACCAAATACTAGTTTCATCAGGTGGAAAACAAAGTTTTTACAACCTATGCCAAGCCGCATTAAATGATGGTGATGAAGTTATTATACCTGCCCCTTACTGGGTTTCATACCCTGATATGGTTGCCCTAGCAGGTGCTAACCCAGTTATTATTGAAGCAAGGATTGAACAAGGTTTTAAAATAACACCGCAACAATTAGATGATGCAATCACACCAAAAACAAAATTATTTGTACTAAATAGCCCATCTAACCCAACGGGAGCGGTTTATACAAGAGATGAATTAAAAGCATTAGGCGATGTATTAATAAACTATCCAAACATTATTATTGCAACCGATGACATGTACGAACACATTCTATTAGATGACACACCCTTCACAAACATTCTAGAAGTTTCTCCTGAATTAACTGATCGTACCATTGTTATGAACGGCGTTTCAAAAGCCTATTCAATGACGGGTTGGCGTATCGGCTATGCAGGTGGCCCTGTTGATTTAATTGCAGGCATGCGAAAAGTACAATCACAAAGCACCTCAAATCCTTGTTCTATTTCACAAGCAGCGGCTACCGAAGCACTAAACGCATCGCAAGAATGTATTCAAGTGATGTTAACAGAATTCAAAAAACGCCATTTATTTGTTGTAGAGCGAATTAACCAAATAGCTGGTTTTAAGTGTATTCATGCATCAGGTGCATTTTACGCATTCTTTAATGTCAAAGAAGCCATGGACAAAAAAGGCTTTAAAACCGATGCTGACATGGCAACCGCCATTTTAGAAGAAGTGGAAGTCGCTCTTGTACCAGGCTCCGCCTTTGGTGCAGACGACCATTTACGAATTTCATTTGCAACAAGCATGGAAAACTTAGTCAATGCACTTGAAAGAATAGATGGTTTTATGCAACAATAAGCCTATGGATATTAATAGTTTACCTCACCATATACTCGCCTCTGCCAATGTTGCAATGCACAATAATGTACAAAACAACAGTAAATTGGCAGAAAAAGAAACCAGTGCGATAGCTTTTCAACAAGAAAAGAAAGCTACTAGCCTGCGTGAAGAAAATGTTAATAAAAATGATCAGCCCGTCGAAAAAACAAGTGAAACACAAGATGCTGAAACCAATCACCAACAAGTTATCACACAGCTAAAAGCAAGAGATAGAGAAGTAAAAGCACACGAAGCCGCACATTTAGCCGCCGCAGGTCAATATGCAACGGGTGGTGCAAATTACAGCTATACAACGGGACCAGATGGTAAACAGTATGCGAATGGTGGCGAAGTAGGTATAGACACTTCACCCGTTCCCAACGACCCACAAGCCACATTAATTAAAGCCCAACAAATTCAACGAGCGGCACTTGCCCCTGCTGAACCTTCTGCTCAAGACCGATCCGTAGCAAGCCAAGCATCTCAAATGGCAATGCAAGCTAGGCAAGAAATCGCCGAACAAAGACAAGAAACAAGCACCAAAATAGACCATCAAGACACTGAAGATAAAACTAAGCCCGCTATTGCTTCAACAGAAAACAACCTAATCGAACAATTAAATAAAGAACAAGATCAATTTCAAATAAGAACCCTGCTAGCCTCCTAATAAATCACCAGGGGCACCCCCCCTGGTGATTTTTTCCTTTCATACCCTTATTTGTAACTTAGAAAATAGCTATATAACATTTACGCCCTGCGTAGCGTCCCCTTGCCCACTCTTTATTTCTTCCAAAAACTAGATATTGCCGCGATACCTTGTCCGCCATGTTGAATCGCCGCATTAATATCTTCGACTTTCATGCCACCCAAAGCATAAACAGGTACAGGGATTTTTTGAACCAACTGCTCAAATTTATCCCACCCAATCCCGTCCAAGTCAGGGTGAGAAGAGGTTTTTTTAACGGGTGACAATAAAAGCATATCGGCGTTTAATGACAATGCTTTTGCTATTTCAGCATCACTATGGGTAGAAATACTTAATAGCTTTTTTTCTGAAATGGGGCGTTCAGATAAGTTCATAATCGCAGTTGAAGCTAACTGCAATCCGTCCGCATCGGGTAGTTTTGTTAACATTTTAGGCGTTGCGTTTAATAAAACCTTTGCACCATATTCATGAACCAATAAAATAGCAGGTTCAGCAAAAGCAATGAACGCGTCTTCAGAAAGATTTTTTGCCCGTAACTGCACCAATTTAATTCCCGAATCTAGCGTATTTTTTAAAATCCGCAAACCATCTTCAACACCATCAAAACTGCCACTTATCGCATAGGAGCTTGGTAAGGTTAATGCACTGATAATGGCTGAGTTGGCTTCAGGGAACCTGTATTCATTTAAGTTTAAAAGGTCAACCCAACGGGTTTCTTGCCCTTCATTACCCGAAATTTCTCCCGTAAATTGATCTGCAACAAACACATTTAACATTACATTCGCATGTTCATATTGCCAAGGAATTTGAATTAACGGTTGCCAACTTGTTACCACAACACCCACTTCTTCTTTAAATTCTCTAGTTAATGCCTGTCCAAAATTTTCGCCCTGCTCAACCTTACCGCCAGGGAACTCCCAATAATCAGCATAGATTTGATGTTTTTGACGCAGAGAAATTAAAATTTGGTGGTTTTTTTTCAATACACCAACGACGATTTGTATTTGCTCCATTAACAATTTCCTATAATTTAAAAAATCTAGCTTCTAATTCAAATGTAATGCTTGGATAGTTTTTTTCAAAACTTTCTTTTTTTAAAAAACCTATATTAGGTTTGATTGAAAAAAACAACCAATTTTTATAAATCTTTTCACGCCAATCAAACCCTATACTAATTTTATTCAACTCAAATTCATTGTCTAAGTTATCCCAATTCCAAGATAAATTATAGGCAAAAGAACGGTGATTATTTATTATTTCATAATATAAAAAATCATGCTGTAAATCATAATATTGTTCAGAATCCCACCAAGTTCCCACCGTCTGACTTCTTAACAATTGTCGTTTATCTATCTTATAATCAAATACCTGTCGAGACCTTAGCCCTACGCCATCTTGCCCACGATAAAATAAATTTTGATTCATCTTCGCCGTTATCTTTTCGCTTAGTTGCCATTGATAATGCCCTTTAATTCGTACAAAATAATCAGGCATATCCAAACCCTGTAAATTAATACCTGCATCTAAAAAAGAAAGGCTGTAATTTTCAGATTTAATTTTAAATTGCAAACCTATTTCAGTAGAATTAGCTGAACTCGTGGTGGAAGATTTTTGTGAAGAAGACCCTTCAGAAGCCCCTCCCTCATCAAAAATTTCGCCAAGCTTATCGCCACTAGCAGAAACGATTAAATTCCAGCGTTTATTTAAATTTGGTAACTCAACCTTTGACCTAAAATTAACGCTAGAACTAACATATCCATGGTCATTAAAGTTGATAGGAAAAACAATATCCAATCGACTACCGTTTCGTTCATCAAA
>CAYMAW010000052.1:0-7949 GCA_964388565.1 uncultured Piscirickettsiaceae bacterium
TTAAACGCGTCGTTCTTCATTATCTTGCCTAACGAATCAACATTGACTTTACCATTTAATACTATAACAGAACCTTTTATCGTGCAAGAAAAGCTTTCCATCACCCCCCCCTGGCACTTTTTTCTTTTTCTGATGTTTTTAGCTTATTTTGCATATCGCTAATCACTTGATCTAAACCTTTTTTAGCGATTTCAGATGAAAAACTTTTACGATAATTAACTAATAAGCTAATTCCTTCTACTGCAAAATCATAGACGAACCAGTTTTTATCTTTTTTATTTTGGAATAGACGGTAAACAACTTTTGTTTTTTCGCCACTACTTTGAGTAACTTCTGTCT
Organism: uncultured Piscirickettsiaceae bacterium; assembly: GCA_964388565.1. Lineage (GTDB taxonomy): Bacteria > Pseudomonadota > Gammaproteobacteria > Thiomicrospirales > Thiomicrospiraceae > Hydrogenovibrio. Next base: position 340 of record CAYMAW010000052.1, read on the forward strand.
CAACAGAAGTTCTTCCTTTTCTTTTTGAAATGGTTTTTACAATAGCTACTTCTTCTATTTGTAGTTTAATTAAACTACTGGCATAAGAGTTTAAAATAGTTTTGGTAAATGCATCAACAAAATCAGTTTGCTGTTGTTTTGATGCTTTTTTCCATTTTCGACCCATCACATAGCGAGACATTTTATAAGTATCAACATAAGGCAAAATATACTCTTCAGCAAAAACAACCGCTTTACTTGGGTGAGCTTCAAAATCTACACGATGAATCACTAACTGGTTAAGAATACCGTCACTTAACTCTTTTACCATGTCGGTTGGATCTTTTTGACTAAAATCCGCATAAGCGGTATAACTAAAAGCAACAGACATCACTAAAATTAGTTTTAAAAATAGCATTTTCATTATTATTTTTCCTCTGAAAGACTGGTTAAGAATTTACCGATTAATTCTTCTAATACTAAGGCGGACTGAACAATATCAAGATAATCGCCATTTATTAAATACTCGTCATCTGCGCCTGGATCTAAACCAACATACTGATCTCCTAACATTCCCGAGGTTAAAATAGAACCAGATGTGTCCAATGAAAGCTCATCAAATTCACCTTGAATCGCCATACTTACTTTGGCTTGATAGGTTTGCTTATCTACTTCTATATTCACGACTCTACCAACAACCACACCACTAATTTTAACAGGGGCGCGTACTTTAAGCCCACCTATGTTGCTAAAAAGAGCATGTATTTGATAACTTTCTTTTTTTTGTGATTCTTGGAAGTTACTCACATTAAACGCTACCATTAACAATGCAAGTATTGTAAGAACGGCAAACACTCCAACCCAAATTTCAACTATTTTTTTACGCGACATAATTTAAACCTTAAACCTAATCCCTAATCCCGATATAAAAATACGAATGCTACCCAAACTATTGGTTTCACATTCCTATATCGGGTTCAGGGTTAAAACATTAATGTAGTTAATAAAAAATCTAACCCTAAAATACCCAATGATGAATGAACAACCGTTTTGGTGGTAGCAATACTCACCCCTTCTGAAGTCGGCATGGCATGTACGCCTTGGTATAAAGAAACAAGTGCGATTAATACACCAAATACCATCGACTTAATTACGCCGTTCATTACATCTTCTCTCCAATCAACATTCGACTGCATTTGTGACCAGAAAAACCCTTCGTCCACACCAAGCCAACTCACCGCGACTAAATATGCACCGATAATCGCAACCGCGATAAACATCATAGATAACATTGGCATAACAAGAATTACCGCTGTCAGTCTTGGTGAATAAATATAACGATTCGGATCAATTGCCATCATTTCTAATGCCGATATTTGTTCAGTTGAACGCATTAAACCTATTTCAGCAGTTAAAGCGGAACCTGCTCTCCCTGCAAATAATAAGCCTGCTACAACGGGACCTAATTCACGAATTAATGATAAGGCAACCATTGTGCCGACCGCTTCTTCTGAATTATAGTCAACTAATACAAGATAACCTTGTAAACTCAATACCATACCAACAAAAAAACCAGCGGTTAAGATAATAGGCAACGATAATACGCCTAAAAAATAAATTTGTTTGACTAAAAGACTAAAGCGTTTAAACGCATAAGGAATAACCAACAGCATTGAAGTCGTAAAGAAAAAAACCTTTCCTGTTGTTTCAAAAAAGTTTAAAACAAAAGCTCCGATTCTAGATAAAAAATTAGCCATTTAATCATGCCCCTTTAAATCATCTGCATAACTATTGGCAGGGTATTGAAAGGGAACGGGCCCGTCAGGATTTCCATTAATAAACTGTTCTACAAAGTCATTACCCGACTCTAATAATTCTTGCGGGCTACCGGCCGCTACAACCTTACCTTCTGACAAAATACAGACATGGTCTGCAATAGACATAATTTCATGTACATCATGTGACACCACTATGCTTGTTAAATTTAGACTTTGATTTAATTTTTTAATTAAATCAACCAATACACCTAACGCAATCGGGTCTTGACCCGTAAAAGGTTCGTCATAAAATATAATTTCAGGGTCTAGTACGATTGCTCTTGCTAAAGCGACCCTTCTAGACATTCCTCCAGAAAGTTCTGATGGCATTAATTTTTGTGCTCCCCGTAAGCCAACCGCTTGGAGTTTCATTTTAACTAGTCTATTCAGTATTTCATCAGGTAATTTTGTATGCTCTCGCAAAGGAAAAACAATATTTTCAAATACATTAAAGTCAGTCAATAATGCACCACTTTGAAATAACATTCCCATAATACGGCGTAATTCATAAAGTTTTTTACGAGAGAGTTGGTGAATATTTAAGCCTTTAACCAGTACTTCACCGCTATCAGGTTGTAACTGACCAGCAATCAGTTTTAACAAAGTCGTTTTACCTGTGCCACTTGGCCCCATAATAGCTGTAACCTTTCCTTTTGGGATCGTCAAATTAAGGTTATCGAATATTTTACGACTGCCTCTAGAAAAGGTTAAATTGTTTACTTCTATAATTGATTCGATTTGCATACGAATGATTATACCCAAACAAGAATAAGAGACAATGCCTGAATTGCTATATAGTAAAAACAGTTAGTCAAAGCCGTCATTATTTCTACGCTTATTTTTTAAAATTATTTTTCGCACTTACTTTTTTACCCCTGTACCTTACCTCAAGATAAAGTTGCGATCTTTTAGCATCACCAGTTTTGCCGATGGTTGCTATTACTTGCCCTTGTTTAACCTGTTGCCTTTCTTTTACCAGTATTTCATTAGCATGGGCATATAAAGTTAAATAACCATTTTCATGTTTAATCATAATTAAATTACCAAAATCGCCGACACCGTCCCCTACATAAGCTACCCGACCCGATTCAACAGCATAAATTTTGGTACCCCTTGTTGCATTAATTACTAATGCCGACCCATTTTGGTCTTTTTCAAAGTGGTAGTTTTTGGCATTTTTAACTGGCCAAATAAAGTTATTAACGGGTATTTGTATCTCTTTACCCTTGCCACTTAAGAAAAGTTCTTGCCCTACTTCTAACCAATAAGGGGCGGTTAAATGGTTTATTTCAATTAATAGAGTTTGTTTAACAGAACACCTTTGTGCGATAGCACTTAGCGTATCGCCTTTTTTAACAGTATAGTTCTTTGGGCATTTGTCTTGAAATGTCTGGTCACTTGTTTGTTTTTCTTCTTCTTTCTTGTCAAGCTTGTCGATGATTTTATTTGTTGAGCCTTGATACAACTGAATAGAAGAACAAGAACTTAACAAATAAATACAACCTATGACAATAATAAATCTAAACATACTTAAGCCCAATATATAACGCAATTAAGGCTACGAATCCATAACCCAATACATCAACGAACTTTCTAATTTTAGGTTCAAATTTTTCGCCACCTATTTTCATCAACCAAGCAACTAAAAAGAACCTTGCCCCTCTACCAATTACAGAGGCGACAAGAAACGGCAAGAAAGCCATTGCAGAAGCACCAGCGGCAATGGTAAATAATTTATATGGAATAGGACTAAATCCTGCTAAAAATATAATCCAAAAACCATATTGATCAAAAAACCCGACGATCCTTTCATATTTTTGAACATAATGAATAGACTCAAGAATTGGCATCACCCAATCCAATAATGTATAACCAATTAAATAACCAAACAAACCACCTAATACCGAAAAAATGGTCGTAATAAACGCAAACCACATTGCTTTTTCAGGCTTTGATAATGCCATGGGCATTAACATCACATCAGGAGGAATCGGGAAAAAAGATGATTCTGCAAAACTCATTCCAGCTAGATATTTAGGTGCATGGCGATGTTTAGACCAAATTAACGCTTTATCATACAAATAACTAAATATTTTCATCGTTCAACCAATCCTTTTCTCATGGGTACAAATAATACTTCACCTAAACATTCTTCAGTATAACCTGTTGCCGTTTTCACAAAACCATACAACAATTGTTCTTTATCACCAATTGGCATAATTAAACGCCCACCCTCTTTTAACTGATTAATCAATTCGGCAGGCACTTCACTAGGCGAAGCGGCGGAGATAATACCATCATAATTTGCATGTTCAGACCAGCCCCAATGTCCATCGGTTAATAAAAACTCTACATTATTAACTTCCAAGCTTGCTAACAGTTTTTTAGCACGCTCAAGCAAGGGTTGAATTCGTTCAACACTATAAATTTGCGTCGCTAATTGCGATAAAATAGCAGTTTGATAACCTGACCCCGTACCCACTTCTAACACCTTGCCTAACGAGCCTTCTTTAAACAACCATTCCGACATTTTAGCGACCACTAGTGGGTGCGAAATAGTTTGCTGAAAACCAATTGGTAAAGCCGTATTTTCATAAGAACGGCTTGCCATCGCTTCATCTACAAACAAATGCCGTGGGGTAACTTTCATGGAATTTAAAACGGAATAATCCTCAATACCCAAATCTATTAACTGTTTAATTAGACGATTACGAGTTCGTTGAGAAGTCATACCAACCCCCTTATTTTTCTCAAAGCTTGCGTTTGGAAAATTAGGGGCTTGATTTACTAAAGAATCAATATCAACATTATTGCTCAAAGAAATTTGCCATTTGTTCGTGCATTTTATAGTTTGTTAAATCAATTTTTAACGGCGTAATAGAAGCATAACCACCTTCTACCGCATAAAAATCGGTTCCTACTGATGAATCTTCTGCCACGCCAGCAGGCCCAACCCAATAAATTTCACCGCCGCGAGGATCTTTTTGTTTAACCACGGGGTCAGAGCAATGTCGTTTACCTAATCGCGTTAATTTAATGCCTTTTAATTCCGCTAATGGAATATCTGGAACATTAATATTAATAATGGTATTTTTATCTAAATTTAGTTGATGATATGTTTTCAAAAACTCAACCAAAACATGAGCCGCAGTATCAAAGTTTTTATTACCCATTAATGAAATAGCGATCGCAGGTTTACCTAAAAAACGCCCCTCGGTAGCGGCGGCAACCGTGCCAGAGTATAAAACATCATCACCCAAGTTTGCCCCATCATTTATACCTGAAATAACCAAGTCTGCATCAAAATCAATCGCCCCATTAATACCTAAATGCACACAATCCGTTGGTGTGCCATTAACGCTATAAATTTGATTACCGTGGTCTTTAATACGCAACGGTTCCATTAAGGTTAACGAATTACTCGCCGCACTACGGTTTCTATCAGGCGCAATTAAGACTATTTCTTTTTGAAAAGTTAACTGCGACAAACATTCTCTAAGAGCAACAATACCTTTCGAATCATACCCATCATCATTTGAAATTAATACTTTCATATCTAAACTGGCAACTTATTTTATAATAACCGTCATTTTACCCTATTATTTACCTTTAAATGACCAAACTAACAGACGAAGACAAAGCTTTATTTGCAAATGCAACACAAAATGTAGATAGGCTAAAAACCAATAAAATAGTGCCGAAAAGCAAGCCGAACAAACGCATTAAAATAAGACCAAAAGTCGCAACAGATATATTAATCGACAAGCAATTTACCGACAGTAACCTTAAACCCGTTAGTGCCCACCAAAGTTTATTCTTTCAACAACCAGGGGTTAGAAAACAAGATATAACAAAACTTAAAAAAGGTTTATTTAGTCTTGATATTACACACGATATTCATGGAAAAACAGAAGTAATTGCCGAGAAAAGCATACACCATTTTATACACGAAGCCATTCAACATCGTTGTAAATATGGGCTACTTGTTCATGGCAAAGGGTACAACTCAGACATAGAACAACCGATTCTAAAAAACCTTGTTAACCAAGTATTAAACCACCACCCATATATTCTCGCCTATTGTAGCTCTCAACCAAAAGACGGCGGAACGGGAGCGGTTTACATTCTATTCAAAACCAAACAATATTAATTACCCCCCCCCCTGGCATTTTTTACTCTGTGGGCAAAAATTGCCAGGGGGGGTAAAAATCTTTGCATATTTCCCCTCAGTGTTATACTCTTTCTATATTCAAATACAGACGAAATAAAAAATGCCAAATTCTTCAAATTCAGACCAAACAGAACTTAATAATTTTAATAGCCACGCCAGTACCTGGTGGGATGAAAATGGAAAATTTTCGGCACTACATAAAATAAATCCTTTTCGACTTGAGTTTATTAACAATCTGCAAACAATTAAAAATAAAACTATTTTAGACATTGGCTGCGGTGGCGGAATTTTAGCCGAATCCCTAGCAAACGCTGGAGCAGACACCACAGGAATTGACCTAGCGGAAGAAGTATTAACCGTGGCAAGGTTACATAGTTTAGATGCCGGCGTAAAAGTTAATTACCAACTTATCAGTGCCGAAGACCATGCTAAAGAACATAGCGAACATTACGACATAGTTACTTGCATGGAAATGTTGGAGCATGTTCCCGACCCAGCATCAATTATTCAAGCCGCCTCTGATTCTGTAAAAATGAGCGGTTGGGTGTTTTTTTCAACATTAAATCGTAATTATAAATCTTACCTATTAGGAATTATTGCCGCCGAACAAATTTTAGATTTAGTACCGAAAGGCACACACACACATGAAAATTTTATTAAGCCATCTGAATTAAGCACTATGGCACGCCAAGCTGGCTTAACATTAGTGGAGGGTGCAGGCATTGAATTTAACCCTTTACTAAATAAGTATGGTTTATCAAAAAAAATGGATATTAACTATTTACTAGCTTTTCAGAAAAGCTAAATGACAATTCCGATTAAATGTGTTTTATTTGATCTTGATGGTACGCTATTTGATACCTCCCTTGACTTTGCCTATGCACTAGAACAAACCTGTATTGAATTTGGTGTTAATAATGTCGATTACAAACAGTTAAGAGAAATAATATCCGAAGGTGGACAGGCAATGGTTGAACTCGCTTTTCCAAATGCCAAAGAAAAAGCACTAATGATTAGAAAAGAGTATTTTCTAGAAACTTACTCTCAAAACATTGCCAAATACACCCAACTATTTACAGGATTAGAACAAGGCTTAAAATACTTAGCGGATAAAAATATCCCATGGGGGATTGTCACTAACAAACCAGCTTGGTTAACCAAAAAATTAATAGCAAAACAAAATTTTTCCGTTTCACCTAAAACTGTTATTAGTGGCGATACCTTAAGAGAAAGCAAGCCCCACCCTGCCCCTTTAATTTTAGCGGCAACAGAATGTGGTGTTGCTGCTGAAAACTGCCTGTACCTTGGCGATCATTCGCGCGATATTTTGGCAGGAAAAAATGCTAACATGCAAACAGGTGCCGCATTATTTGGTTTTTTACCACTAAATACAAATGCTAAAAAAGAGTGGCGAGCCGATTTTAATTTTGAAACGCCACAAAAAATTAGCGAGTTTTTAAAAGGACTTTAAATGAAAAACTACTTTATCACCGGAGCTGCCCAAGGGTTAGGAAGAGAGCTAACAATAGCCTTAGCAAAGAACAATAACAAATTGATATTATTAGATAAAGACATATCTACTCTCAATCAATTTTATGATGATTTAACGGAAAACTTTCACTGTAAAATTACCCTGTTACCAA
>CAYMAW010000053.1:0-7897 GCA_964388565.1 uncultured Piscirickettsiaceae bacterium
CAACTCTATATCAATACCAAGGGCACGTATTTCTTTTCTCAATACGCTGAACGACTCAGGGACACCTGGTTCCATATACTCATTACCATCTACAATGTTTTTATACATTCTTGTTCGACCATTCAAATCATCTGATTTAACCGTTAACATTTCTTGCAGTGTAAACGCCGCACCATAAGCTTCAAGTGCCCACACTTCCATCTCTCCAAATCTTTGCCCACCAAACTGCGCTTTACCACCAAGAGGTTGTTGAGTAACAAGACTATAAGGACCCGTTGAACGAGCATGCATTTTGTCATCGACTAAATGGTTGAGTTTTAAATAATACATATAACCAACGGTAACAGGACGATCAAATTTCTCTCCTGTTAGACCATCATACAAATCCATTTGACCTGATTCAGGAAGGTCGGCTAAACGCAACAACGATTTAATTTGTTGTTCAGAAGCCCCCTCAAAAACAGGAGAAGCCATAGGAACACCCTTACGCAAGTTGCCAGCCAATTCAACAATTTCTTCATTGGAGAACTTCTTAAAGTCAACGCCCTGCCCTTGTGTGTGGTTATAGATCTTATCAAAGAAAGTTTTCATTTTTTTTACATCTGCCTTTTCCTTAATCATAGCATCAATCTTATGACCAAGTCCCCATGCAGCTAGACCTAGATGCGTTTCTAAAATCTGACCAACATTCATACGCGATGGTACACCCAATGGGTTAAGACAAATATCAACAGGACGACCAGTCTCATCATATGGCATATCTTCTACCGCACAAATACGAGAAATTACACCCTTGTTACCATGACGACCCGCCATTTTATCACCAGGTTGAATGCGTCGTTTAACAGCAATTGAAACCTTAACCATTTTAGATACGCCTGGCTGTAAATTATCACCTAAAGTTAATTTGCCTTTTTTCTCTTCAAACATGTCATTTAATTCAGAACGACTTTCTGTCAAACTCTTTTCAAGAGCCTCTAGTTGAGTAGCAAGTTCTGAATTATCTACATTCAGACCGAACCATTTATCAGAATCATGACTATTTAATAGCTCTTCAGTAACCTCTGAACCATTAACTAATTTCTGACCTAAAAGTAAAGATTTTACTCGTTCAAAGGTATCAATTTCTAAAATTGAATATTTTTCGTCAATATCTTTACGAACTTTTTGCAACCCTTCTTCTTGGATTTCTAATGCTCTTGCATCTTTCTGAATTCCTTCACGCGTAAAGACCTGTACATCAATAACGGTACCTATCATTCCTTTACCAACACGCAAAGAAGTATCTTTTACATCAGATGCTTTTTCACCAAAAATAGCTCGTAGCAACTTTTCTTCAGGGGTTAATTGTGTTTCACCTTTAGGGGTTACTTTTGCAACTAAAATATCACCTTGTTTAACTTCTGCACCAACATAAACAATACCACACTCATCTAATTTCGAAAGAGCAGACTCACCTACATTTGGAATATCAGCAGTTACTTCTTCTGGCCCAAGCTTCGTATCTCTTGCCAAGCAAGTTAATTCTTCGATATGAATCGTAGTATAACGATCTTCTTGCACTACGCGTTCTGAAACAAGGATTGAATCTTCAAAGTTATAACCATTCCAAGGCATAAATGCAATACGCATATTTTGCCCGATTGCTAGCTCGCCTAAATCTGTAGAAGGACCGTCCGCAAGAACATCACCGCGTTTAACAATTTCACCGACTCTTACAATTGGCTTCTGGTTAATACATGTATTTTGATTAGAGCGTTGATATTTAATTAAGTTATAAATATCCACTCCAGACTCACCTAAAGCAATTTCATCTCCATTTGCTCTAACTACAATACGCGAAGAATCAGAAGAAAGAACCTTTCCTCCACGCTTAGAAACGACGGTAACGCCAGAGTCAATTGCAACTATTTTTTCCATACCTGTTCCAACTAAAGGCTTATCAGCTCTTAAAGTCGGGACGGCTTGTCGTTGCATGTTTGAGCCCATCAACGCACGGTTAGCATCATCATGTTCTAAGAACGGAATTAACGATGCCGCAACCGATACAACCTGTTTCGCTGAAACATCCATAAAGTTAACATCTTTTGAAGATGCTAAAACAGTTTCGTTTTTATGTCTTACTGTTACAAGGTTATCAACTAACTTACCTTTTTTATCAACATTCACACTGGCTTGAGCGATAACATAATCCGCTTCATCAATGGCTGAAACATATTCAACTTCATCGGTTACCTTGCCATTAATTACTTTACGGTAAGGAGTTTCTAAAAAACCATACTTATTAGTTCTCGCATAAATTGCAAGCGTATTAATCAAACCAATGTTTGGCCCCTCAGGCGTTTCAATCGGACAAACACGACCATAATGTGTTGGATGAACATCACGAATTTCAAAACCTGCACGCTCACGCGTTAAACCACCTGGTCCAAGAGCTGAAACTCGGCGTTTATGAGTTACTTCTGAAAGAGGATTTACCTGATCCATAAACTGAGACAATTGACTAGAACCAAAAAATTCTTTAGTTGCCGCAGAAACAGGCTTAGAATTAATTAAATCTTGTGGTAATAAACCATCTGTTTCAGCATTGTTTAATCGTTCTTTAACCGCTCGTTCAACACGAATTAAGCCAACACGAAAAGCATTCTCAGCCATTTCGCCAACCGCTCTAATGCGTCGATTACCCAGCGTATCAATATCATCAACCGAACTAAGTCCATTTCTAATATTCAATAACTCTTGAATAACATCAATAATATCTTTAGATTCAAGTACAGATAAACCTTCGTTTTCTTTACGACCTAAACGACGATTTAATTTCATTCGACCAACATTAGATAAGTCATATCTTGCTTCATCAAAAAACAAACTTTTAAATAACGCTTCAGAAGAATCTTTAGTTGGTGGCTCACCTGGGCGCATCATTCTATAAATTTCAATTTGAGCCTCTAACTTTGTCAAGGTACTATCTAAGTTCAAAGTATCCGAAATATATGGACCTGTTGTCATAGGATCAATAAAAAGTGTTTTAAACTTCACCTTTCCAATGTTTTTAATTGCTTCAATAAGCTCTAGAGTAATAACTTCATTCGCTCTTGCGACTAATTCACCAGTTTTAGAATCCATAATCCCTGAAGATAAAACCTTGCCCAAAATAAACTCTTCTGGAACAACTGTTGACTTAATTTTCTCTTCTTCTAATTTTTTCACTGTACGGGCAGTAATCTTTTTACCTTCTTTTACTATCGTTTTCCCATTAGAAACGATATCAAAAGCAGCTACCTGACCTTTTAAATGTTCAAGATCAAGCGTCATCACAAATTTTTCTTTTACTAAAGAGAAAGAAGAGTGCTCAAAAAATGAATCTAAAATCTGTTCATTAGTATGACCTAGTGCGCGTAACACAATAGAAACAGGTAGTTTACGACGCCTATCAATACGAACAAATACGCAATCATTATGATCAAATTCAAAATCTAACCAAGACCCACGGTATGGAATAACCCTAGCATTAAACAAAATCTTACCTGAAGAGTGAGATTTACCCTTATCGCTATCAAATATCACTCCTGGAGAACGATGCAACTGAGTCACAATAACTCGTTCGGTACCGTTAATAACAAATGTCCCGTTATCCGTCATAAGCGGAATATCACCAAGATAAACCTCTTGCTCTTTAACATCTTTAACAGGTCTTTTTCCTGCTGGTGCATCTTTATCAAATAAGACTAAACGCATTTTAACTCTTAGAGGTGACGCATAAGTCACTCCGCGTTGCTTACATTCTTTTACATCAAACTCAGGTTGCCCTAAATTATAACTAACATACTCTAAGTCAGCAGTACCTGCTACACCATGTATAGGAAATACAGAGGTAAAAGCAGAGTGCAAACCTGTTGTTACTCTTTTTAGAGGTTTAATATCTTTTTGTAAAAAACCTTTAAAAGATTCTTTTTGCAAAGATAATAAGTATGGAACTTCAAGTACAGGAGAAGACTCCGAAAAATCTTTACGGATACGTTTCTTTTCAGTTAAAGAATAAGTCATTTATTTTCCTAAAATTCTATAAAGAGACAACTAATTCTCTTTATAATTATGAAAGTTAATACTCTCAAAAAAATGCATAAAACTGTAAATACAGGGTCAATAAAAAACTCTATCAGTCACACTTTTACACACTACCTATAAAACGGCAAAAGGCCAACGCAAAAACGCCAGCCTATTTGTCGCTAAAAAGCCAATTGAACAATTCAAATGGCTCTCAAAGCGGATAAAGAAAAGTTATTATTTAACTTCTACTTCAACACCCGCTTCTTTAAGATCTTTCGCTACAGTTTCTGCTTCTTCTTTAGAAACCGCTTCTTTAACTACGAATGGTACACTTTCAACAGCACCTTTCGCTTCTTTAAGACCAAGACCAGTTGCTGCACGAACCGCTTTGATCGCAGCTACTTTATTAGGACCAGCGCCAGTTAGAACAACATTAAACTCTGTTTGATCTTCTACTGCGGCTGCATCACCAGCTGGACCTGCAACTGCAACTGCCGCTGCTGATACACCAAACTTTTCTTCCATTGCTTCAACTAGTTCAACAACTTCCATTACTGACATATTCGCTACTGCGTCTAAGATATCGTCTTTTGATATTGCCATTTTAATATTCCTTACATTTATTCTTTAAATTTAAGCACTTAATAAATTAAGCAGCTTCTTCTTTTTGTTCTTTAACTGCAACCAAACCACGAGCAAGTTTTGCAACAGGCTCTTTCATTACATATAGAAGCTTAGAAATAGCTTCATCATATGTCGGCAATGCCGCTATTGTGTTTAGGTGTGACTCGTCCATCACGCCTTCACCAATAGATAGTGATTTAACAACCAAAGCTTTGTTTGCCTTAGCAAAGTCTTTGAATACGCGTGCGGCGTTTCCAAGTTCTTCACCAGAGAAAGCAAAAATTAAAGGGCCTGTAAATGTACCTGCCATATCTTCAAATTTTGTTCCTTGCACTGCACGGCGTACTAATGTGTTTTTAGCAACACGAATTTGTACATTAGCAGCACGAGCGTTAGCACGAAGCTCGGTTAGTTGTGTTACGGTCAATCCACGATATTCCGCTGCAACCATTGAACCAGCTTCTGATGCAATAGCAGAAACCTGTTCAACGACAGCTTTTTTATCTTCGATATTTAGAGCCATAAAACCTCCAACTCAGTCTAATTTCAACTTTCATTAAAACTAAACTCTTCCATCTACGTAGGCTTATCACAATTAAGAGTAAAACGCATTACTCGCCTACGGTCTGCGATAGGTGCTCACTTAAACTAAAAATAGCTAAGGAGTCCTATTCCGCATTCTTAACCTGTAAAAATACAAGTTAAAAAATTCCTTAAGCGTCGCCTAGTGTTGACTTATCAACTAAGATACCTGGCCCCATCGTGCTTGAAATAGATACTTTTTTAATATAAGTACCTTTTGCGGCAGCTGGTTTTGCTTTATTTAAATCTTCAAGCAATGCATTTAAGTTCTCGGACAACTTTTCAGGAGCAAAATCTACTTTACCGATAGAAGCGTGAACAATACCCGCCTTATCTGCACGAAACCTTACTTGACCTGACTTAGCTCTTTTAACCGCACCAGCTACATCTGGAGTAACTGTACCCGTTTTAGGGTTAGGCATTAAACCACGAGGACCAAGAATCTGACCAAGCATACCTACTACACGCATAGCATCAGGAGAAGCAACAACAACATCAAAGTCCATCATTCCACCTTTGATTTCTTGAGCTAATTCTTCCATACCAACAAAATCAGCACCCGCTTCTTTAGCTGCTTTTTCGTTAGCTTCACCAGTAAACACCGCAACACGAACATCTCTCCCTGTTCCGTTAGGCATAACTGTTGCACCACGAACCACTTGGTCAGATTTACGAGGATCAATTCCAAGCTTAATTGCTACATCTACCGCTTCAGAAAACTTCGCTGTTGCCAACTCTGAAACCAAGGCAAACCCTTCTACTACATTATACGCTTTCTCAGATACAACCTTATCTGCGTAACCTTTTTGTTTTTTTGTTAATTTTGCCATGTCAATTACCCTTCTACATTCAAGCCCATGCTACGAGCAGACCCTGCAATAATTTTTACTGCTGCATCCATATCGTTTGCATTAAGATCTGCCATTTTAATTGTTGCAATTTCTTCTAATTGCGCACGAGTAACCGTTCCAACTTTATCCATATTTGGAATAGCTGAACCCTTCTTAATTCCAGCCGCCTTCTTCAAAAGAATAGAAGCCGGTGATGTTTTAGTGATAAAAGTAAAACTTTTATCACTAAAAACAGAAATCACAACGGGAACAGGAACTCCCTTTTCCATTTGTGAAGTTTGAGCATTGAACGACTTACAAAACTCCATGATATTTACACCATGCTGACCTAAAGCAGGACCAACCGGTGGACTAGGATTTGCACTTCCAGCTGGAACTTGCAACTTTATATAGGCATTAATTTTCTTTGCCATAACTTACTCCTTGTGGGTCAAACGCCTTTTCGGCTCCCCAGGGGGGGTTAAAAAAAAATAATTCAATATCAAAACATCAAACCATTCACTTAATTTTTCATTATATTTTTTCTATTTGAGTAAACTCAAGACTAACCGTTGTTGAGCGACCAAAAATAAGAACCTGAACTTCTAGCTTACTTTTATCATAATCTACTTCACCAACAACCGCTTCAAAGTCATTAAACGGGCCATCAATAACTCGAACCATTTCACCTGGCTCATACATAACTTTAGGTCGTGGCTTATCAACACCATCAGAAACTTTTTGCAATATATTATCGACTTCTTTTTGAGAAATCGGCAAGGGACGCGAAGAAGTTCCTCCAATGAAACCCATAACCTGTGGAACGGATTTAATTAAATGCCAAGTCTCTTCATTCATTTCCATCTGAACAAGAACATAGCCAGGAAAAAACTTTCTTTCAGAAGTCCTTTTCTTGCCATTACGCACCTCAACAACTTCTTCCGAAGGAACCAATACATCACCAAAAAAATCAGCTAGTTCCGCACGTTCAACATACTCTGCAATCGCAAGCTTTACTTTTTTTTCATACCCTGAATATGCATGAACAACATACCATCTTTGTGCCATTTTAACCTCCCTGCCCTGTTAATAGTTTTACGCCCCATAAAAAGAACATATCCACCAACCATAGGAAAATACTCATAATAATAACTGCCACAAAAACGATCAAAGTCATTTGCGTAGTTTCTTGTCTCGTCGGCCAAATAACCTGGCTAACTTCTTTCTTAGTACTTGACAAGTATTTAAACCAAGAGCGTCCTTTTTCAGACTGGTAGAAAACAAAAACAGCCAAGCCAACACCTACCAACAAGCCTAATACTCTTGCGACTGCGTGAACCTCTGAAAACTTGTAATAACCAACAAGACTCAACAATAATAACAGCAACGCTGTAATATTTTTAACGGACTCGAATGAACCACCAACCACTTTATTTGACACTTTCTTACTCATAATTTATTACTTATATTAAATACAAAAAGACCTGTTAAAAGAACAGGTCGTAAAATTTGGCAGGGGTAGAGAGATTCGAACTCCCATCACCCGGATTTGGAATCCGGTGCTCTAGCCGTTGGAGCTATACCCCTTAAAAAACTAAACTTATTTTTCAGTTCAACGAAAAGGAGAAATTATACAAAGCAAAGCTCATTTTATCAAGCATTATTTTAGGAAAACTAGCCTCCCCTGGCACTTTATCCTCTGACAAATTTCAAACAATAAAAAAGGGAGTTTAAACTCCCTTTTTAAATCAAACATTCTAACTAAAGATTAAGCAATAATCTTAGCCACAACACCCGCTCCAACAGTACGA
>CAYMAW010000054.1:0-7713 GCA_964388565.1 uncultured Piscirickettsiaceae bacterium
TTTTTTATCACTATTAATTTTTCCTAAGGGTTTAGAATTTAATGATAAATCAAAATTTAGCCCTGTTATAGGTATTGAAAAACTATTAGGGTTAAACATGTTGATAGCTAATACTACCTCACCTTTTTCTAATGAAAAACTTTCAAGTGCTACACTTTTTATAACGGGGTTTTTTATTAGCCCTGAACTTTTTAGTGTGGCACAACTGGTTAAAAATAATGACAAGATTAAGCTTACAAATATTAATTTAATCAAAGATTTTTTAAAGGGAATAATTTTTAACATTATTTTCTCCAACAAATATTAACGAATTTTTCTAATTTCTTACCTAAGATAATCAAACAAGGACATACTTTGTACCCTAGTAAATACTTGTTGTGCCATTTGTAGAGCATTCTGGCTTCGTGTTAGGTTGGTAATACCTTCTACTAAGTCTTGGTCTTCTATGTTTGATAGTCTTTCTTTTAGGGCGACGGTGAATATTTTTCCTGCTTCATATAATGATTCAACTTTATTTATTCTTCCGCCTATTTCGGCTAGTTGGGTTGACATGCTTTTAATACTAGTCAGTAAGTCTTCGCCAATTTCTGCAGGCGGTTGAAGCCCCTGATCTAAATTATCTTTTAGCTCGACTAATACATTAATTAAACTGGCATCGACACCAGCAGGTAACGAGGTTGCACCATTGATACCAAATACTCTACCACCTTGGTCGCTAACTCTTACTCGACTGGGATCGCCCTCATCATTGGATGATAATTTATTGTCGGGATCAAATGCGACCTGTACAAAACGGGCACCAAAATTGGCTCTTTCATCATAATCGGCACCCGCATTGGTACTTCCTATGTAGGCAAAGTATTCGTTGCCTGCTTGTAAAGATCCTGAATTAGCGGGATCGCTTACAAAAGCTTTTGTTTCATTAACATTACCGCCTGCAAATAATAGTTCGCTCTGTGAGTTGGTTGAATTCATGAGACTAGCTAAATGATCAATTAAATGTTTTATTTCTACTGAAGCGGCCTGCCTATTTTCTACCGTATAGGTTTCGTTCATCATTTGCATAGTGATCTCTCTTGCTCGTTGAGTGATGTTTACGGCAGAGTCAATTTGAACTTCTTCAAGTGCTAACTGGGATTTGGCAAATAGTCCATTTTTTTCATATTGTACGATGGTATTCATAGTTTTATTGATAGCATGAACTTGAGCGGCTCCAATAGGGTCGTCACTTGCTTTGTTTATTCTTTTACCTGTACTTAATTTTTCTTGTGTTTCCAAAATATCATTTTGGTGCTTATTAATGGAGGAAAAACTATTTGCATGAAATTGATTTGTTGAAATTCTCATTTTAATTCATCACTCCTAATATGGTTTGAAACAGCTTTTGCGATGTTTGAATAATTTGTGCTGATGCTTCGTATGCTTGTTGGTAACGCAATAAATTTGCTGCCTCTTCATCTAAGCTTACGCCAGACATGGACTCTCTTCTATCTAAAACCTGATTATAAACATTGGTTTGTGCGGTTAACTGAATGTCAGTTCCACGAACATACATGCCGATATTGGTTGCCATTTTAGAATATCCACCGAGCAAACTTTCTGTTGCGTTACCACTGGCGTCAGCGTACAGAACACTTTTAGTTTGCAATGTTGCCATATTGGCAACATTTACATTATCACCTTCTGCGGCAACGGCAGGCACTTCATCTAAAATACTGCCGTCATTATCTGAATCAACGGGACTTTGTCCTCTTGCTGCAAATAATTCTGGCCCTGCTATAACGGTTGCAAAATCTTTAAGTATTTGTTGGTGGGGTTTAATTAAAAATTTATCATTTGGCGAAACACTACCAAGTGGAATCGCTGAAAAATCAAAATCTAGCCCGTCTATTTCAGTATTAGTTCCAAAAGGAACGGTTGCTAAAATTGTATTCAAATCGGCATGATCAAAAACTTCAAAATTACCTGCAGCATTAACATTTACTTGGTAATCTCTTGCCTTAAATTCACCAATTGCATTGGTCGCAACATCTAAAAAATTTTCTTTTGCACCATAGGTTAAAGGCTGGGTTACGGCTGTGTAAGGAGGTTGCCCTTGAAAGCCGACCATTCCTGAAATATTGGGTTTAAAACTTACGGTAATATTTGCACCATCTTCTAACCCTGTATTTTTCATACTGGCTTTGGCGTTAACGGATAATGGTTCGTAAAAATCTTGCCCTGCATTGTTATTGGCATCATAGCCTTGGTAATGCTGCCAATTCATGGAGGCAGTTAAACCATTTAACATCACTCCTAACTCGTTTAGTGCCTTGCCTAGCATGTTTTCTCTATAATCTAATACGGCACCAAGTTCACCATTTCTGATAAAGTCAGATATTTCTACTTTTTTCGCACCAGCATCTAAAAGTATTTCTGTTTTATTTTGATCGTTAAATTCAGAGCGACCGACACTCAACGGAAAAACGGACTCGCCGTTGACTAATGGAAAACGGGCATCACCAGTAAAAATCAATATTTCACCATTATCTTGATGAAATGTTTTTACATCCATATAGCTATTTAATTCTAAAATAGCTTGCTCTCGTTGGTCGAGCAGGTCATTAGCAGGTTGACTGCCTGTGGTCAAACTACTAGCAACGGCATTATTAACACTAAGGATTGTTTCTAGTCGACTGTTTATTTCGGTTGTTATATTTGAAATTTGCGTGTTCGCTTGCCCCAAAGAGTCTGTCATAACGGAAGATAGGTTGGTTACTAAACTTTCCATATTTTTGGCTTCGTTAATAACGAGCGTTCGACTAGTATTTGAATTTGGATCTTCTGATAAACTTTGCAATGAGTCAAACAATCGTTGCATAAACCGTTGAATACCTTCATCGTTACTTGCTACGATACCTTCAATATTTTTTGCTAGCGATAATTGCTCTTCATAGCGTGTTTTTAAGCTATGTGTAGAGGATAATTGATCTTGAATATAACTGGCATAAACTCTTTCTATGGTGTTGACCCTTGAACCGGACCCTAAATAATCACTGACATTATTACTTAATATTTCTGCTCGCTGGCGGTTATAGCCTTCTGTTCCAATATTGGCAATATTGTGCGAAGTCGCCGATAATGCCGCTTGAAAGGTGCTGGTAGCAGATGTTCCTATACTAAGTAATGTTGCCATTTTAACGAGTCCTTTTAGTGGCTATTCTAGCTTTCCTAAGTTTCTTAATTCTAACTGACTTTGTGTATTCACAATTTTTAATGGTTGTGCTTGGTCTATTATTTTAGCACTTTGTTTATTATCTTTAAGCGATTGTTCCGTAGCTGGATATTTGGGCGCTAGCTGTTCTACAATTATATCGGCCAACCCTAGCCCACCTTTAGCAGAAATTGATTGGGCAAACTGCTTGTCATGCCAATCTTTATAGAAATCTGTTTTATCGCCGTCTAACCATCCGTCATCTAATTTAACTTTTCGTGACTCTTTTAACATTTGTTCAACAAAGATAGCTTCAAACTGTTCTGCAACGGGCCTTAATGCTGATTTTGTGTCATTACGAGCTTGTATTTTTAAGTCATTTAATGCTTGTGTATCAGTATAAACTTGATAGTTTTGTGATTTAGAAATCATTTCCATTTTAAATTACCATTAACTCTGCTTTTAACGCGCCGGATTGTTTTAATGCTTCAAGTATCGCTACTAAATCACCAGGGGCGGCCCCTACTTTATTCACCGCTTGCACAATATCATCAAGTGTTACGCCTTGAGGAAATTTAAACATTCTGCTATTGCCATTGTTCATAATACTCAGCTCTGAGTCGTCATTCGAAGCGGTGTTCCCTGCTCCAAAAGGATTAGGTTGAGAAATATTTTGATTTTCTGATATTTTAACCACTAAGCTACCATGCGTAACGGCGGCAGGTGAAACCCTTACATTACTGCTAATAACAACGGTACCTGTTCGAGAATTGATAATCACTCTTGCGGATGATTCACCCGATTTTACTTCTATGTTTTCTACCATCGACAAAAAACTTACTCGTTGATTAGGTAAGCGAGGAGCCATTACTTCAATTGACTCTGCATCTGATGCAAATGCGGTGCCCTTACCAAATTTTTTATTAATTGCATTGACGACATTGGTTGCCGTCGTGAAATCAGCATCTTTAATATTTAAAGTAATCGTATTGCCTAAATCAAAACCTGTATTAACCGATTTTTCGACTATCGCACCATTGGGAACTCGACCAACACTAGGTACATTAACCGTTATTCGTGAGCCATCTGCACCAGAGGCATCTAAACCCCCTACGATTAAATTTCCTTGCGCCAAAGCATAAATATTACCATCTACGCCTTTTAATGGCGTTAGCAACAGTGTGCCACCCCGTAAACTTTTTGCATTACCTAATGATGAAACCGTTACATCTATTTTTTGTCCTGGTTTAATAAAGGCGGGCAAATTTGAATGTATGGCTACTGCGGCAATATTCTTTGAACCGGACTTTGTTCCCGGTGGAAGATTAATACCAAATTTACTTAACATAGACAGTAAACTTTGATCGGCGTAGGCGGTTTTATCACCCGTGCCATTTAATCCAACGACTAAACCATAGCCGATTAATTGGTTATCTCGCACACCTGCAATGTTCGCTAAATCTTTAATTCTTTCTGCATAACTATTAAAACTTGTTATGAACAGCAGTATAAATAAGATAAAAGTTTTTTGAAGTTTCAATAGATCCCTCCTATAAAGGCCAATATTTATGCAAAAGCTGTGTCACTGCACCAGGACGATTACTGTCTCCAGAAATACCTGTGTCTTTATAGATTAACCTTACATCTGCTACTTTAGAGGAAGCGATGGTGTTATTAGGTTGGATATCTTCTGCACGGATAATTCCCGCAAATCGAATCACTTCCTCACCATCATGAACAGTAATCCATTTTTCGCCACGAATAACTAAATTACCATTTGAAATAACTTGCACTACCATTACTGCAATCGAGCCATTTAGACTAGAATTTTGTTTTACATCCGCCTTGCCTTTAAAATTTCCGTCTGAACCATAGTCAATACCAATACCTGTTCCAATACCCGGCACACTGACATTACCACCCATAACCGAAGCACTACCACTTAATCCGGCCCCTAAACCAAATCGTTGTTTATTGGTTTTTTCATATTTGGCTTCATCTTTTTTCTTGGCATCAAATTTTTCTGATAAGTTAATGGTAATAATATCGCCGACTTTATGAGCTCTGGAGTCATCAAATAAACTTAAAGAATCTCCTTGATGGAATAATGAGCCATTTTTAGGAGCATTTCTCTCTGGAATATTCATTGGAAAGCTAGGTTCATAGCTAAACTTAGCCATTCTTTCTGGTGGTGCTGACACACAAGCCGTTAATAAGACTATTCCGGGCAATAACATGAAAGTTTTTACCACCCCCTGGCGATTTTTAAAGAAACTGTACTTTAAGAACATAATTAAGCCTTAAATATTATTATTTAGATATTTCATCATGCCATCCGCAGCTGAAATTGCTTTTGAATTCATTTCATAGGTTCGCTGTGCTTCAATCATTGCTACCAACTCTTCTACTGTATTCACATTTGACGATTCAACCGCTCCCTGCAATAGGCTTCCAGCTTCATCTGTTTCTGGATTTTTATTAGCAGGTACGCCACTGGCTAAGCTTTCTTGGTAGAAGTTGTTACCTATTGATGTTAAACCTGATGGATTTGGAAAAGTTGTTAATTCAATTTGTCCTACAATAGAGGGTGCGGCTGTTCCTGGTTGCTTAACAGAGACCTCTCCATCTTGAGTAATAAATATTTCGGTCGTATCATTCGGTATGGTAATAGAGGGTTCCAGTAAAAATCCAGACGAAGTTACCAAATTACCGTTTTGATTTAATTGCAGTGAACCATCTCTAAAATACATTTCTGTACCATTTTGATCTAAGGCTCTAAAAAACCCTCGTCCATTAATAGCGAGGTCTAATTGATTGTCTGTCACAATCATATTACCTTCACTGTGTATTTTTTGTACGCCTATTGCTTTTGTTCCCGTACCAACTTGTAAACCTGAAGGCAAAGTACTGTCTTCATTCGCATTTGCTTTTGCACCAGGTTGACGAACATTTTGATACATTAAATCTACAAATTCTGCTCTGCCTTTTTTATAGGCAAATGTATTCGCATTAGCGATATTATTAGAAATAGTTGCCAGTCTAAATTCTTGTGCCTCTAAACCTGTTTTTGCAATATATAATGCTCTATTCATGCTACTTCTCCTATGTCAATTTCACTAAGCTATCAGATTTTTGCGAATGATCTTTTGCGACTTTCATCATTTTAACTTGCATTTCATACTGACGAGAAAGTTCAATCATTTTAGTAAGGGCGGCAACAGTACTTACATTACTTGTTTCTAACGCCCCACTTACTAAGGTGACATTACCCTGCTCTAAGCCATTTTCTTTACTACGAATATAACCATCTAACCCTTTTTCAAGTTGTTTTATATCTGGTGTAACCATTCTAATTTGATCTATCTCTACCATTAAATCATTTTGGGAGTCTGAAGGAATAACCGAAATAGTTCCGTCTGCTGAAACTTCAATTACTTTATATTCAGGTAACGCAATGGGGCTACCACCGACATTAAGAACGGCATCACCCTTGGCATCAACTAATTCACCTTCAGGATTAACTCTTAAAGAAGCGGTTCTTGTTAATGCTTCTGTTCCATCTGGTGCTAATACTGTCAAAAAACCATTTTCTTTGGTGACTACATCTAAGTTTCTTCCCGTCACTTTTATGGCACCAGCTGAAAAATCTGTCGCAGGGCGTTCATTCATGGCATAGGCACGAGAATTCCAACCAGGTCCTTCGACATGTTGCGTACGAAACTGATTAAAATCTCTTTTAAAACCGTCCGTATTTGCATTTGCCAAATTATTGGTATTATTCGCTTGAGATAGGCTAATTTCTTTTGCCCCACTCATTGAAATAAATAACATACGATCCATAAAAACAGACTCCTAACAATTAAAAAGGGGATGGCATTAATAAAAACCATTTCTACTTTTTATTAACGGTGTTTGTTTTCTATATTATCGTCACGAATATTTGACGATTTCCTATTCTTAAATATAACAAAGCATTTGCCATGCCAAAAAAAACTAAAGTTATTTAGAAGACTGCCGATAAAGTGTTTTAAAGGGGTAGGAACAAAAACTGGCAATAATTGCCAACTTTTGTTTAGACTAAATTTAGAAAAAATTATCTTTTAAAGATTTAAGACCGTTTGAAACAGTGTTTGAGATGTAGAAATAACTTGTGCACTTGCTTGATAAGTTCGTTGCGTTTGAATCATTTCAACTAATTCTTTAGTTGTATCAACATTAGAAAACTCAAGTGAACCTGCTTGAAGAGCACCAAAACCATTCGATTGAGGTGAACCCAACTGGGTTTCACCTGAACTAAATGATTCTGCATAAGTTTGTGCTCCTAATTTTTCTAATGCATTTTTATCAGCAAAATTACCTAATCCAATTCGCGCAACGGCAATAGAGCGACCATTTGAATATCGTGCTTCAATTACCCCATCTAAGCCCGTATTTAAACCAACTAAGTCCCCAATTTGAAACCCGTTTTGTGAAATCCCTCTTGCATTATTACTTCCTGCAAATTGTGTCATTTCTGAAAA
>CAYMAW010000055.1:0-7639 GCA_964388565.1 uncultured Piscirickettsiaceae bacterium
ATTTTGCGGAACTGTTGTTGCGTGCACATGAACTTTGGTTAAAAAACCCACAGGTTTTGGCACATTATCAATCGCGTTACCGCCATATTTTGGTCGATGAATTTCAAGATACCAATAGTTTGCAATATGCATGGTTACGGGTATTAGCTGGTGCAACAGGTAAATTATTTATTGTTGGTGATGATGATCAATCTATTTACGGTTGGCGTGGTGCAAAAATCGAAAACATTCGTCAATTTGATCGAGATTTTGCCGATGTTAAAACGATCAAGTTAGAACAAAATTATCGCTCAACAGGCAAGATACTAAAAGCCGCCAATGAATTGATTGCCCATAATGAAGACCGAATGGGCAAAGAGCTTTGGAGTGCAGGTGAAGACGGTGAGGCGATAGATGTTTATGAAGCCTTTAATGAACTAGATGAAGCCCGTTATCTCTGCAACCAAATCGAAGCATGGGTAGAGCGGGGCAATAGTCGTGCCGACATAGCCATACTCTATCGTTCAAATGCACTTTCTCGTGTTGTCGAACATGCTCTGTTGCAAACAAAAATTCCTTATCGAGTGTATGGTGGTTTGCGTTTTTATGATCGGGCAGAAATAAAAGATGTTTTGGCGTATATGCGTTTACTGGTTAATCGTCAAGATGATGCCGCGTTTGAGAGGGTATATAACCACCCACCGCGTGGAATTGGCAATAAAACCGCTGATATGATCCGTGTAGAAGCCAAAATAAATCAAATTTCACTTTGGCAAGCCGCCAAGCAATTAACCGAGCAAGGTTTAACACCTCGCGCTAAAACTTCGGTGCTTGGTTTTATGGATTTAATTGAAAGTATTGACGAGCAAACCATTAGTTTAGATTTACAAGACCAAGTAATGAAAGTGATTACCCAGTCTGGTTTACAGATGCACTTTGAAAAAGACCAAACCGAGCAGGGATTAGGGAGATTAGAAAATATTGATGAGCTGATTAATGCCGCCAGCACTTTCAAAGCAACAGGGTTAGTTGAAGAATCTGCAGAAATTTCAGAAGGTGAGTCAGGCGTTGATTTTATGGACGACACCATTTTTCAAAATCCTATTGCCGAGTTTTTAGCACAAGCGGCGTTAGAAGCTGGCGAACAACAAGCTGACCAGTGGGAAGAGTCGGTACAGCTGATGACTCTACATGCGGCGAAAGGATTAGAGTTTCCGCTAGTATTTATGATTGGCTTAGAAGAAGGTTTGTTTCCCTCTCAACAATCGCAAGAAGATGCTAGTAGAGTGGAAGAAGAACGCCGTTTAGCTTATGTAGGAGTGACGCGTGCTAGACGAAAGTTAGTTATAAGTCATGCCAATCGTCGTCGAATGCACGGTAAAGAATTTTATCCGCAATCATCACGCTTTATAAAAGAGTTGCCAAAAGACTGTTTAAATGTCATTCGCGTGAGTAGTAATAGTGGTTACAACAATGGCTACAACAATGACAACAACAGCCAACCAAGCTATGGCGGTTTTACTAAAAAAATTGTTGTAAATGAATCTGGCTACGATATTGGCAGTCGTGTTTTTCACCAGAAATTTGGAGAAGGAACGGTATTAGCTACCGAAGGAGAAGCTGATTCAGCTCGTATACAAATTAACTTTCAACATGCTGGTACAAAGTGGCTAGTCGCTTCTTTTGCTAATTTAGAAAAGTTGTAAATGTTTAGAATAGAATCACCCAATATAATCTGGAAAAAGGGCAGATCGCCTTATTCCGAAAATTTTGGTGACTATTATTTTGGTGTAGATGATGGTGATAAAGAATCTGAATATGTTTTCATCGACGGGAATAAATTAAAAGAGCGTTTTACAGCCCTAAAACCAAAAAACGCCAGGGGCACCCCCTTTTGCATCGCAGAAACAGGTTTTGGCACCGCCACAAATTTTTTATTAACCGTTGAGTGTTGGTTAAAACAAGCAAATGAAGGCTGTTGTTTACATTACATATCGTTTGAAAAATATCCTTTATCTAAAAAAGAACTTTTAAAAGTTCATGGTAATAATAGCCCGTATAAATCTATTTTAGATAAGCTTGTTTCAAAATATCCTTTCTTGCTACCAGGTTGGCACGATGTCTATTTATTTGATGGAAGAGTGCATTTAACACTTTGGTTTGGTGATGTTTTACGGGGCTTTCCTGAGTTTAATACACCAGTAGATGCATGGTTCTTAGACGGGTTTACACCCAACTTAAATGAAAGTATGTGGCAAACTGATATGTATTCACAAATGGCAAGATTAAGTCATACACAAACAACTTTTGCAACATTCACCGCCGCAGGAGATGTCCGCCGTGGGTTAGAACAGGTTGGTTTTGAAGTAATTAAACGCAAGGGATTCGGTCAAAAACGAGACATGAGTGTTGGCGCATTTATTCGCCCTCGTAAATTTAGCCCGCCTAAACCTTGGTTTTCAACGCCGCCGAAGATGCAAGTGGATAAAAAAGAAATGTGTGTCATAGGAGCAGGGTTAGCCGGGGCGGCAGTTGCCTATCAAATGGCAAAAAATGGCTGGCAAGTAACGGTAATTGAAGCGGAAAAAGAAGTTTCCACCCAATCTTCAGGTAATCTTGCAGGAGCCGTTCATCCGCTCGTTACAGCAGACTGGAATATTCGCAGTCAATTTTATTTACAAGGCTATGAAACCACTTTGCGATGGCTAGAAAATTGGCTAGAAAAAGATGAGATTGTCGGCGATTTAAACGGCTTAATGCAATTAGCGATGGATGAAAAGATGGCTTCTCGTTTGCAAGACTGTTTAAGGAGAGTTGGTTTGCCATCTGATTTTGCAAGTTGGTGTGATGAAATAGAAGCCAGTAAAAGAATAGGCACAACAACAAAATATAGCGGTTTATTTTTTCCAAAAGCAGGTTGGGTAAACCCACAATCTATCGTTAAAAAATGTCTTAGCCACCCTAATATCACCTTAAATTTAGGGCAAAAAGTTCAAAGTATTATTAAGGTGAACGAGGGCGAAAATGAGCGTTGGAAAATTTCAGCCCAAAGTAAATCATTTTTAAGCCCCATTGTTGTATTAGCCACAGCAGGTTTAGATAGCTCTTTAAATAAATTATTTGGTATAGAGGTTCGTCCTGTAAAAGGGCAAGTAAGCCATTTAACAAATCAGCAAGAAACGGTAGCCCTAAAAACCACTGTTACTCATAAAGGTTATTCTATTAGTAATGTTTGTGTGGACGATAAGTTTCAATCTGTTACGGGAGCAACTTTTGAAGCCCCCGATTTAAGTCAACAACTATCAAAGCGATCAAATGATGAAAATGTTGCAATGAGTCAGCAAGCTCTTCCAAATTGGCTAGATTTATCTCAAAAAGGAATTGCTCAAACTTCTGCAAAAATTGGTTTTAGACCTACTACCGCCGATCATCTACCGATGATTGGTGCAGTAGCCAACCCACAAAAAACTAGAGAACAATATTATTCGCAGTCACATACCCATGCCGTTTTTCGTTATGGTTTACAACAGTATCAAACAGGGCTGTATGTATCTAACGGGCATGGGGCGAGAGGGCTTATGTCGGTATTTTTAGCCGCCGAAATGATAGCCTCTCAAATAGAGGGAACCAAGCAGGTTGCCGCTAATAGTTTACTTAATTCTAGTCATTTAGAACGGTTTCGTATTAGAAAGTGGCGAAGTGGTTCTTATTCAGAATGATTTTTTGGTTAAAAAACTAAAAAAAGTTGTCGAGTTTGCGTTATAGTGTTGTATTATTAACAGTGTAATTATATTTAATCTTATAGGAAGGTCTTTATTATGAAGTTGCGTTTATTAACTTTGCTTGTCTCAGTCACTTTATTTTCTGCTTGTAGTAGCGTGGGGCATAAAAATAAACTTGCTAGCAATGATGCTTTATCTAGTTTTGGGCAGGCGAGTAGCTATGAATCTGCGGTTACTATCCGTTCAGAATCAGAACAAGATGCTGCGATAGAACAAGGTTTGTTTTTGATTAATAGCCAAATTCAACAAGACTTAGCTGCCGCCTTTACACAAAGCTTAGATGTAAAATCTGAAGGTTACACAAGCTTAGAAAAAAAAGTGCGTTCAGAGGTCGTTTCTAGATTACCAGAAATAAGTGTATTAGGTGTTTCAGAACTTTCTCAGGACACTAATTCGAAAACAGGTGAGATTACTGTTTGGTCTAAATTAAATAAATCTGACCTATTGGCAAGTATCGAAGGTTCAAGAATGCAAGCCGATCAAGACTTGTTAAAATATATTCACTTAAGCAGTAAGGGAACAAACTTAAAAAAATTATTAACACTAACTTCCGCTTTGCCTACTCTTGAATTTAAAAATCAACTAGGTGTTTATGCTAGCTATTTAAGTGGTGGGCAAGTGCCACAAGCACTGCCAAATGATAGATTAGGGGCGTTAATAGAAGATAATTTATCAAGTAGTTTTGCTAATTTCTCTACTAGCTTAAGTGCCAGTTCAGACGAATCGGCAGTATATGAAAAAGAATTCGCTAATAAACTATCTCAAGCAGGTCTTAATGTAGGCTCTTATAGAGCAGACTTAATCATTAAGTATTTTATTGAAACAAATGTTGCCGTTGAAAATGGTTTAAATAATGTAACCTTAGTTGGTGATAGTGAAATGGTTAATGCAGACGGCGTAACATTTGCAACGGTTGGTAATGAGTATGCTGGCTCTGATGTTGATGAAGATGAAGCAACGAAACAAGCCTTAGCAGGGTTCTCTAACGATATTGTAGAGGGAACTTCTTCTTCAGTAATTGAATTCATGGATAAAGCGACAGAAGTTTTTAATAGATAGTTAACTTCTTAGCCCCCCAAAAACTAAAATTGCCTCGTTAATTTATTTTTCGGGGCAGTTTTATGTATAGTCACAAAAAACTCATAAGGAAAAAAATGAAACTTAATAAAATTTATTCAACTGCTATCGTAGTAGCTTTAATGTCTTTAACCTTTAGCTTGAATGCTTCAGCGGAAGAAGGGCATATAGGAATGGATCTCTCTCTTTCAAATGAAACAGGCAATTTTGGTGTTTATTCTCTAAGAGAAAGAGCAGATGAAATAACCAATATTGGTGCAGAGTTCTTTTTCAACGAACCAGGTGATCGTTTTGTTGATGTTTTTGGTAGTGTTACTAGAAAAGGTCTAGCAGACGGAAACCTGGAAATGGGTGTAAAAGGTAAAGTGTTTTTTGTTAATCAAAGTCGTAAAGATCAAGTTGGAACAGGACTGATGTTGGGTGTAACTGGTCGTTATTGGATTCCTACAGAAATACCTGTTTCGATTGCCGCAGATATTCTTTACAATCCGCCTATCGTTGCTTTTTCTGATGTAAATAGTGCATTTATTTTTGAAACAAAAGTCGAGTTTAGAATTTTACCAAGTACAGTGGCATACATTGGTTTTAGAGGTCTGACTGTTGATTTTGATCAAGAAAAAGATCACGAGTTAGATAAAAATATGCATGTTGGAGTGAATATAGCGTTTCAATAATCGCTAATTCCCCTCTAAAACTAGACGCCCAAAATGAACTATTTGCACTCTAAATATTTTTTAACGGGCGTTTTGTTAGCGGTAATCGGTACGAGTCTATTCGCACTGAAATCTATTTTTATTAAACTTGCTTATACTGAAGGGCTAAATGCAGATAGTGTATTGATGCTACGCATGGTAATTTCTTTTCCTATTTATCTCGTTATCGTTTTTTGGTTAATAGCATACAAGCCAATCTCTCCCTCGTTAATTTATTCAAAAATGCCAATTATTATTTTACTGGGGTTTATAGGCTATTTTCTATCCTCATGGTTAGACTTAAAAGGGCTTGAGTATATTAGTGCTCAATTAGAAAGGTTAGCCTTATTTACCTATCCAATTTGGGTCGCCATATTTGGTGCTATGTTCTTTAAAGTCCGCTTAACGCTTAAAATAGTTTTGTCGATAATTATTTCTTACTTTGGTCTATGGATTGTTTTTAATGAAGAAGCGAAAATAGGTGGTGACCAAGTTCTGTGGGGTATTGCTTTTGTCTTGCTATCCGCACTAACTTTTTCAATTTATGTACTGGTAAGTAAAAATATTATTGCTCAAATAACTAGCCTTTGGTTTACTAGCCTTGCGATGAGTATTTCCAGTATTTTTGTGCTTGCCTATTATTTTTTTGCTTTTGATATTAGTCAACTTCAAGTGACTAATCAGGCATGGTTATGGATTTCTCTGCTCGCTATATTTAGTACCGTCATTCCCAGTTTTATGATAGCAGAAGCCATTCATAGAATTGGTGGATCGCAAACGGGAGTAGTGGGAATGTTAGGGCCAATTATGACGATTGCGGTTGCCGCATCAGTTTTAAATGAACCGTTTGGTTGGAGTCACGCCATCGGTTTAGTGTTTATTTTGGTAGGGATTTCGATTTTAACACTAAAGCCAAAAAAAACGCAATATTGAATTTATTAGCAAACATAAACATCATAGCGAGTATTGGGGCTTTTAATACACATAGTAGGCTCTCTTTTATTCGCCAATTCAATAATCGGAGCCTTTGCTGGGCGTTTAACTACTACGCGTTTTTTAGCCACCTGCAACGCCACCTCTAATAATTTTTCAGAATCTAAATCGGGACCAACTAAATTTTGTAGGGCGACCATCTCTTTTTTAGGGGCTGCTTTTTTCTTTTTTTCTGGGTACATTGGATCCATGTAAATCACATCTACCACGGGTTGTTCTGTTGAAAGGAAGTCTGTGGAGTCAATATTAATGAGAGATAAGTTTTGTATCGACGCTAAAACTTCCATTTCAGCTGTTTGTAATCCTCTATCTAATGCGTCTTGCAATAAAGCCGCAATAACAGGAGAGCGTTCAATCATTGTTACCTGACAGCCTAAAGTAGCAAACACAAAAGCATCACCACCCATGCCAGCCGTAGCATCTAAAATGCTTGGTATTTTCCCCGCTTTTAAACCAATTGCCTTTGCTAGGGGCTGACCTTTCCCTCCACCAAATTGACGGCGATGATTTTTTTTACCACCTAAAAAATCAATAAAAACTGCACCTGAGTTTTCAGGGAATAAAGCAAGTTTAGGGATGTCTTCCTCTAGCCAACCTAACTCCATTGGAGAATTGGTTTGTAAAAAGTTTACGGCAAAATTATTAAAAATACCCTCTAAACTAGAGTTAAGCAGATGATCGGTCGTTCTTTTTGTTAGTAACATAAATATTTCTATTTTTGGATTAGGGTTATATCTGTTTGTGTTATTGTATCTGTTCCTTGGTATAACTAGTACCCCCCCCTGGCGATTTTTGGAGTGAACTGTCTTTTAAATCGAATACTTGTAAATAAAATAAAGATTTAATTTTTTATAGCAATAACTCGTCTTAACCATGTAGAATATTCAGAGATCTTTGCGTAACTTCGCTAGTGTTTATATTCTTTGGTGGGTAAAAGGTCTAATTCTGATAGAAAAGGAAAATATTGATGAGTAAACACCTCTTAAAGCATATAAACATTGAAGACTATAAATGCTTTAACAATTTTAAAGCAGAAGGGTTTGCACGGGTTAATTT
The DNA here is from genome assembly GCA_964388565.1 of uncultured Piscirickettsiaceae bacterium. GTDB lineage: Bacteria > Pseudomonadota > Gammaproteobacteria > Thiomicrospirales > Thiomicrospiraceae > Hydrogenovibrio. Next base: position 7,580 of record CAYMAW010000055.1, read on the forward strand.
AATTGGTGGTAAAAATAATGTGGGTAAAACCGCTTTTATGGAAGCTGTTTTTATTAACTT
>CAYMAW010000056.1:0-7565 GCA_964388565.1 uncultured Piscirickettsiaceae bacterium
GATACATCTCCCAGATGAATGATTGTTGCCAGTGATGGTACAGAACCCGGCTTATATACCCACTTCATTTTTTTATATTGCTTCGATTTCTTTGATTTCTTTTAACACTCTTCTTTAAAATCCCATTTTTGTTTGGTTTTTGTCAAAAAAATAAATAAAATTACCACTTTGCATCACCCTTAATAAAAACATCTGTTTTTCACTATATGTAGTGTTTTGTACATCATTTTTACCCACATATTGTTGGTATTCGTTTTCATGAGCGAATCCTTTCTTTTTCTTCTTTATTGGTGTATGTTCCTTAACTATTTATTTGAATTCTTTTTCATCTTGTTGTATTTGTTGTGTTTATTATGTTTTTTGGTTGTTAATATCTTTTCTTGTTTAGGCGATAAGTTGTTGGTATAAAAGAAAAAATAATAAATTTTGATTGTTTAAGTGCTTGACAGTGGCGGTAATGTTTAATATAGTGGTGCTTAGTGGAGATAAGTGGTGCAAAGTGGAAAATGTTATTTTTTAGGGGTATTAATTCAATCAACATGGATACGAAGGGTCGTTTAGCGATTCCTAAGCGTTATCGTGAGTCGATTGAAGAGGCAAGTGATGGTCAGTTGATCGCGACGATTGACTTGCATAGCCCGTGCTTGCTTATCTACACAAAAAATGAATGGGAAGTGATTGAGAGAAAGTTGATGTCACTTCCTAATATGGATCCGCAGTCTAGAATGGTACAAAGGCTTTTACTTGGGCATGCGTCGGATATAGAGATGGATTCTCAAGGGCGAATGTTATTACCTGCTTCGTTGCGTGATCATGCAAAATTAGGAAAAAATTTGGTGCTACTTGGGCAGGGAAATAAATTTGAACTTTGGCCACAAGAAACATGGGATGCATCAAGGGCTGAAATGATTGAGTCGGTATCCTTAGATGATATGTCTGAATCGTTATCTAATTTGAGTTTGTGAGTATGAGTCTTAGCCAAAAAATACATTTTTCCGTATTGTTGAAAGAATCTATTCAGGGTTTAGGTATTAAGCCAAGTGGGATTTACATTGATTGTACCTTTGGACGAGGCGGACATAGTCAAAAAATATTAGAGCAATTGACAACAGGAACTTTGTTGGCAATTGATCAAGATCCTTTGGCGATTGAATATGCAAATAAAAATTTTACACAAAGTAATTTTTCGATAGAGCACGGAAGCTTTGAACAGTTAGTTGAGTTTTGTGAGAAACGAGGTTGGATTGGTAAAGTCGATGGGATATTGATTGATCTTGGTGTTTCTTCACCTCAGTTAGATGATGCGGAAAGAGGGTTTAGCTTTATGCGAACGGGTCCTTTAGATATGAGAATGAACCCTAGTGAAGGCTTAAGTGCTAAAGAATGGCTTGAGCAAGTTGATGAAAAAATTCTTTCGCAGGTATTGAGACAGTATGGTGAAGAAAAGTTTTCTGGTCGTATCGCACGGCATATAAAAGAGGCGATGGCGGAAGGTTTGATTGAAACGACGCTTGATTTAGCGGAGTTAGTTAAAAAAGCGTCGCCGAAAGTGGATAGGAATAAACATCCTGCAACACGCACTTTTCAAGCAATACGAATTGCGGTGAATAAAGAACTGGATGTATTGAAGACCGTATTAGAATCATCGGTTGAAGTGTTAGCTTTAGGTGGGCGTTTGTCAGCTATTAGTTTTCATTCGTTAGAGGATAGAATTGTGAAGCGATTTATTCGTGATCAGTCAACGATAAGAGATTTGTTTCCTGATTCACCTGTTTTATTAGAGGTATCTGAACCAGTTTTAAAAAAAATAGGTAAGCCTGTTTTTCCGTCTCAAGAGGAGAGTGAAGAAAATTCACGCTCAAGAAGTGCGGTTTTGCGAATAGCGGAAAGAATTTAGTATAGTTTTTAATTTTAATTTTTTGGTTTGTTGGTGGGCATCAGCAGTTTTTTTGTTATGGAAATATTGAATGACCGCCAACTATTTTTTCGAAGTAAAAAGTAGTTGGCGGTTGTTTAGGGTTTTCTTGTAAGGGGTATAGCATGTTTGATATGAAAGAGACATTTGAAGATACGATTGGTCTTCCGGTTATTAAAGTTATTGGTCTTGGTGGCGGTGGCGGTAATGCCGTTGAGTATATGGTTCGTTCAGATGTAAAGGGCGTTGAATTTATTTGTGCTAATACAGATATCCAGGCACTGAATAATCTAACAGTTGCAACGAAAATTAAACTGGGTTCTGATGGCTTAGGTGCAGGAGCGGATCCTGTTAAAGGCATGGAAGCGGCAAAGCAAGATATTGAAGAAGTAAAAGAGTATTTGAAAGGTGTTGACATGCTATTCATTACGGCTGGAATGGGCGGTGGAACAGGAACAGGTTCTGCTCCTGTGATTGCTCAAGCGGCTCGTGAAATGGGTGTTTTGACGGTTGGTATTGTGAGTAAACCTTTCCGTTTTGAACGCCGTGATAAGTTAGCTGACGCAGGTATTAAAGAGTTATCTCAGTGTGTTGATTCCTTAATTACAGTTCCAAATGAAAAATTGTTAAAAGTATTAGGTCGTGATTTTGTATTAGCAAAAGCATTTGATTATGCAAATGATGTTTTATACGGTGCGGTACAAGGTATTTCTGAATTAGTAACTAAGCCTGGTTTAATCAATGTAGATTTTAAAGATTTGCGTGCAGTTATGAGTGAACATGGCGTTGCGATGATGGGTGTTGGTTATGCAACGGGCGAAAATCGAGCGATTAAAGCCGTCGAAAAAGCGATTGCTAATCCGTTATTGGAAGATGTTGCTGTTTCGGGTGCACGAGGACTATTAGTTAATATTACTTCTGGTTTAGATTTTACTTTAGGTGAATTTAATGATGTTGGTGATGTGATTGATCAAGTGGCTTCAGAAGATGCAAAAGTGATTATTGGTACATCTATTGATGATTCAATGAATGATGAAGTTCGTGTAACTGTTGTTGCAACAGGTTTAGAGCCAATAGTTAGTGCTAAAAACTCAGATTTGGTTAAGCCTAATCTACGAGCGGTTGAAGCAAGTAAAGCTGAAGAGAAGACTGAAATAGAAGATAAAGATTCTGAACGTTTTGAATTAACTCAACCTCAATTAAAGAAGGAAGTGGCTAAAAAGAGTGTTCGTGCAGAGATAGCTATGAATGCATCAGATAACTCAAACTATCTAGATATTCCTGCATTCTTGAGAAGACAAGCTGACTAACAGTTGGCTTTCATTTAAGTTATAACTGTGCAAATATCTCCTACTTCCCCCTTGTTAAATTTATTTAGTTGGGGGCATGCTTTTGTATTAACTTTTCTTAGTCTGATTTGTGTGATTACTGTGGTAATTGTTCAGTTGCAGCATAATGTTCGTCATTTAGAAACACAGTATTCTAAGTCTCTCCGTGATCGTGTAGTTCTGCATGAAGAAAAAGGTCGTTTATTATTAGAAAAATACCATTTAACGGCGTTATCAAGGGTTGAAGTTGAAGTAAAAGAAAAGTTAAATATGAGTAAAGTTTCAGAAAAATCAAACAATATTCAAATTATTTTTTTGGATAACATCGAGTCTTCAGATAATGCTGTTCAATAAAAAACTCTTATTGCAAAGAGATTCTTTAATTTTTATATTTATCGTTATTTCTTTTATAGCGATTATTGTTAAGGCATTCCATGTTCAGGTTATTCAATCTGATTTTTTAGTTTCAGAGGGTAGCAAAAGGCAAATAAGGACGCTAGAAATACAAGCCCCTAGGGGAAGTATCTTTGATCGAAATGGCAGTTTGTTAGCACTAAGTACACCTTTTCATTCAGTTTGGATTGATCCGAAAGAATTTTCTTTTAATTTTGATAAACAACAACAGAAAAAAATGCTGAAGATGAAGGATAGCTTGTCAGAAAAAAAGTTTAAGTTATATGCCGAAAAACAGCGAGATAAAATTAAAAATAAGTTAACAAAATTTCGAAAAGTATTAGCGTTGTTAAATTTATCTGAACGCACGACTAAGACTAAAATTTTAAGTAATGTAGAGCGGCGTTTTATGTATTTAAAACGAGGCGTTCAACCGAATATTTCAAAGAAAATTGAAGGGTTAAAAGTGTCTAATGTTTATATTAAAAAAGAGTATAAACGCTATTATCCTTCAAGTGAAATAAATGCGCACTTAATTGGCTTTACTAATATTGACGATGTTGGTCTTTCAGGATTTGAAAAAAGTTATGGATCCACTTGGTTGGCAGGTGTAACGGGTAAAACTCGAATTATTAAAGACCGAACAGGTAGAGTGATTAAATTTGTAAAAGATATTCAAACGGTTAAGAAAGGGAAAGACTTAGTTTTAAGTATTGATAGCGATATTCAATACTTACTTTATCGTGCATTAAAAGAAGCTTATGCTGAACATCTACCCTTATCAGTACAATCAGTAATCCTAGATGCAAAAACGGGAGAGGTGCTAGCGAAGGCTTCTTTACCTGCTTTTAATCCTAATAATCGTGAACAATTAACTGGGCGTAGGCTGAGAAATAGGGTTGTGGCAGATTTAATTGAACCTGGTTCAGTTATTAAACCTTTTATTGTTGCTAAGGCACTAGATTTAGAATTGGTAACGGAGGATGAACTTATCAATACTTCCCCTGGTTATATACGGGTGCAAGGCTCTAGACTTACTGATACACGAGATCATGGTAAGTTAACGGTGGCTGGGATATTGAAAGAATCTAGCAATGTAGGGATTGTTAAAGTCGCACTTAAATTGAGTGCAAAGCAACAATGGCAAACATTTAAAGGTGTAGGGTTTGGAGATTATTTAAATCTGTCGTTACCAAGTGAAACGCTCGGGTTTATTAAACAACCAGAGCAATGGCAAAAAATATATCAAGCATCTAGCTCTTATGGATATGGATTTAGTGTTAATTTAATGCAATTAGCGAAGGCTTATTCCGTTTTTGCAAGTGATGGGGTTTTAAAACCAGTCTCTTTATTAAAACACGAAGACGGTGAAAATATTGATGGCTTAGAGCCGTCTAAGCAGGTGTTTTCTAAAGAAGTTGCAAATAAAGTTTTACAGATGTTAGAAGCGGTTGTTAAAAAAGGCGGAACCGCACCTAAAGCTAGGATCAATGGTTATCGTGTCGCGGGTAAAACAGGTACAGCACATAAAGTGAGAGGAGATGGGCGTGGCTATTACGCAAATAAGTATTTGTCGTCATTTGTCGGTATTGTTCCAGTATCTAATCCTAAATACATCATGGCAACGGTTGTTAATGAACCTAGTCGAGGCATTTATTATGGTGGGCTTGTTGCGGCACCTATTTTTAAAAAAGTAATGGAAGAGGTGTTGCGTTTAAAAAATATAGAGCCGGATAATGATTGGTCGGTTAAATGAAAACATTAGCAAGTTTGTGTTTGTTTTTAGGCGTAGATAAACCAACAGTAGACTTGGAGTTGATTGATTTATTTATTGATTCAAGAGAGATAATTCCAAATAGTGTTTTTATTGCTTTACAGGGTGAAAAATGTCATGGTTTAGACTATAAAGAGACTGCTTGTAAACAAGGATCTAAGCTTATTTTATCAGATAAAAAGTACACTAACAAATCATCTGTATTGGTTATATTTGTTGAAAATTTAGCTGAAAACTTAGCGGATCTTTCGAGTTGGTTTTATGATAATCCGTCACAAAAAATGAAGCTGGTGGGGGTAACTGGAACGAATGGTAAAACCTCTGTTGTGCATTATGCCGCTCAATTATGCAGTCGTTATCAAAAAATTGCTGTGTTAGGTACTTTAGGAAATGGTATTTTTGGTCAACTTGAAAAAACAGCGAATACAACATTAAATAGTGTTTCTTTGAATCGAAAATTAGCAGAGTTCTGTCGCTTGGATGTAGAAACTGTATTGATGGAAGTATCATCACATGCGATTGCATTAAATCGAATTAAAGGTTTGTCTTTTACCACGCTCGCGTTAACTCAGGTAACGAGTGACCATTTAGACTTTCATGGTTCGGTTGAAGAATATAGAGAAGTTAAACGAAGTTTATTTACAGATTATAAAGCGGATAATTGCGTTTTAAATTTAGATGATAAACTTGGAAAGTCGTTAAATGAAAGTTCACTAGATTGCCCGTCGGTTATTTTATATGGTTTATCTAAGCAAGCTAATATCCATGCAACTGATGTCGTATATTTACAAGATGGCTTACAGGCGAAAATAAATAATAATTTTATTAAATTGGGTTTGTTCGGACACTTTAATTTAGAAAATATAATGTGTACTCTTGGAATTTGTCAAAGTTTAGGTTTGGCTGTTGATAAGGTAATGGGCGATTTAAAAGATCTATTACCTGTTTCAGGACGAATGGAAATTGTTTCGACAAGCCCTACAATAATTATTGATTATGCTCATACAGAAGATGCTTTATTGTCTATTTTGGTATCTGCCAAACAGCATCTTATAGAGGAAGATTCAAAAATAATTTTAGTTTTTGGTTGTGGTGGGGATAGGGATAAAAGTAAAAGACCTTTGATGGGCGAAGTGGCTGTAAAATATGCGGACAAAATTATATTAACAGACGACAATCCGCGTTTTGAAGAGCCAACTAAGATTATGGACGATATATTCAAAAATATTTCAAGTGAATTTAAAAACATTCATTGTGAGCATGATAGAGAAAAAGCAATACAACTAGCTATTTTAAAAGCTAGAAAAGAAGATATTGTTATTATTGCAGGCAAAGGTCACGAGGATTACCAAGATATAAAAGGTATTAAGTACCCAATGAGTGATCTTTTGTTGGTTAATCGTGCCAAGCACTCTTGTATAAGGAAATAATATGAACTGGAATATAGAAAACCTTGCTTCTGTCGTATCGGGTGATTTAATTACATTGGATAAGAAAGCCGTAGGCTTTACTTCCATTTCTACTGATACTAGAACAATAGAAAAAGGTGCTTTGTATATTGCGATTAAAGGCGATAATTTTGATGGGCATGATTTTATTAAGCAAGCATTCGAAAAAGGTGCGGTTGTTGCTCTTGTATCAAAAAAAATAGAAACGAATCGCCCCTTGGTGGTTGTTGAGGACACAAGGATTGCATTAGGGGTCTTTGCAAGTTGGCATAGGCAACAAATAGATTTGAAAAAGTTAATTGCAATTACTGGCAGTAACGGAAAAACAACCTGTAAAAATATAGTTCAGCATTTGTTAAGTTCGCTTACTAATGAAGGTAAAGTGTTAGCTACCGAAGGCAATTTTAATAATGATTTTGGCGTGCCTAGAACGCTGTTAAATTTAAAAAAACAGCATGAGTTTGCGGTGATTGAAATGGGTGCCAATCATCCTAAAGAAATAGATTATGTTAGCCAACTTGCATTGCCAGATGTGGCATTGATTACCCTAGCGGCAGGCGTGCATTTAGAGGGTTTTGGTTCGCTTGATGGCGTGGTTGAAACCAAGTCTGAAATAATGAATGGGTTAAGTTCTGGCGGTACGGTTATTTTAAATGCAGATTCTTATGGCTTTGATTTTTGGCAAGCATTAGCGGTTAAAAAATCGT
>CAYMAW010000057.1:0-7540 GCA_964388565.1 uncultured Piscirickettsiaceae bacterium
CGTTTTGTACGGTAGCATTTAATGCGGTTGAATACTTATTACCTAGTTGAAAAATATGCCCGACTTCAATGCCGCGTTTAATTTCTATTTTCCCTTTTCCGCACGGGCTAGGGTCGCCTTTAACCACATTACGAATATCAGCAACAAGAGTTGGTGTAGTATCTCTATCCCAATTTACTCCCGTTAGGTGGAAGCCGTCTTCATTTGCCCCACAAACAAAGTCTGCACTGTGTGCGGCTGTTCGGTCAATAATAACGGGAATAGTTAAATTTACCACGCCAATAGAGCCAGCTTTGCAACCTACTGCTTGCTGGATTTCTTTATCTGTTGCCATGGTGAAAGGTTCTGCAACTAATGCCAGTTTTTCGGCTTTAATTTCATTCAGTTCATGGTCGCCTCGAACTACGAGTGCAACGATAGGGTGTTCTTTTGTCGCTCCTTGAACAAGCAAGGTCTTAATGATTTTCTTTTTCTTTAGTTGTAGGCAATCGCAAACTTCTTCAACACTATGTTTGTTTGGGGTGGCTACTTTAGTTAATTCTGCGGTGGCTTCTGCTCTTGAACCGCGTGGTGCAAGTGCTTCCGCTAATTCAATGTTTGCGGCAAATTCTGAGCCTGTTGAAAAGGCAATGTCGTCTTCTCCTGAATCAGCAAGTACATGAAATTCGTGTGAACCGTCTCCACCAATAGAACCCGTGTCGGCTTGAACAGCACGAAAGTCTAAACCAATTCTAGTAAATATACGACAATAAGTGTCGTACATTTGTTGGTAGGTTTCCTCTAACGATTCTTGGTTCATGTGAAAAGAATAGGCATCTTTCATAATAAACTCTCGCGAACGCATTACGCCAAAACGAGGACGGATTTCATCACGAAATTTAGTTTGAATCTGATAAAAATTCATTGGTAGTTGTTTGTAACTACGAATTTCATTACGAACAAGGTCGGTAATCACTTCTTCGTGTGTTGGACCAAGGGCAAACTCTCGATCATTTCGGTCATTAATTCTTAGTAGCTCAGGTCCATATTCATCTGCTCGCCCAGATTCTTGCCATAATTCCATTGGTTGAACAATAGGCATTAACACTTCTTGAGCCATAGCACGGTTCATTTCTTCTCGAATAATATTTTCAACCTTGCGTAGCACTCGTAAACCCGTTGGTAGCCAGTTATATAAACCACTGGCAACCGGTCGAATTAATCCAGCCCTAAGCATTAAGCGATGACTGACAACCGTCGCATCAGCAGGCGTTTCACGGGTAGTGGAGAGTAGTAAGTTTGATGTTTTCATGGTTTAAAAAGCTCGTTAAAAAATAAGATTAAGCCTAACATTTTACCATGATTGGGCTTATTCACTACTCTAATTTAGGCTACTAAATCAATGCAAGTTTGTGATTGGTTATTATTATCTTTTATGGGCTTGTTTAAATATTACTTATAAGGATTGCTAGGGTTGTCATAAAAATTATCTGTTTATTGTATTTTATTTTGTTAGATATAATGTATTTCTTATAGGTTTTAAAGGTAAGCTTTAATTAGGCTTGCCTCATGGAAAATAGAATGTCAAATGTAGAAGCTTACGAAATAAATACCACTCGCCGTAACATGCTAACCGCTGCTACGGGAGTGATGGGTGCGGTAGGCGCAACTTTTGTTGCCGTCCCTTTTGTTGGTTCATGGTTGCCTAGTGAAAAGGCAAAAGCGGCAGGTGCGCCTGTTGATGTTAATGTCAGTAAATTACAACCAGGGCAAATGCTAACCGTTTCTTGGCGTGGTAAACCTGTGTGGGTGGTTCGTAGAACCCCTGATATGTTAAAAACATTACCAACATTGGTAGGGCTTCTAAGAGATGAGTCGTCTGAAAGTTCAGAGCAACCAGCTTATGCTAAAAATGAATTTAGGTCTGCAAAACCTGAGTTTTTAGTTGTTGTCGGTGTTTGTACCCATCTTGGTTGTGCACCTTTGTATCGCCCTGCGGTAAATTCAGCAGATATGGCACCAAATTGGCGTGGTGGGTTTTTCTGCCCATGCCATGGTTCTTCATTCGATTTGGCAGGGCGAGTTTTTCAAGGCGTACCTGCCCCAACAAATTTAGTGATACCCCCTCATAATTTTTTAACTGATTCTATCGTTAGAATTGGCGAAGACCCAACAGAAGGAACGGTTTAATGGAAAATGAAGTGAAAAAAGATCCAAAAGCCTCTAGTTTGTTAGGTTGGGTTGATAAACGGTTTCCTTTAACTGAAACTTGGAACTATCATGTGGCGGAGTATTACGCCCCTAAAAACTTTAACTTTTGGTATTTTTTCGGTTCATTGGCGTTGCTTGTCTTCGTTAATCAAATTGTAACGGGTATTTGGCTGACGATGAGTTATAAGCCTGACGCGGCAGAAACATTTAATTCGATTGAATATATTATGCGAGATGTTGAGTGGGGGTGGTTAATTCGATACCTACACTCTACTGGAGCATCGGCATTTTTTATTGTTGTATATTTGCATATGATGCGGGGCTTACTCTACGGTTCTTATAAAGAGCCTAGAGAGTTGGTTTGGATTATAGGAATGATTTTATTTGTCGCTTTAATGGCGGAAGCATTTATGGGTTATTTGTTACCTTGGGGGCAAATGTCTTTTTGGGGTGCTCAAGTAATACTTTCTTTGTTTGGGGCGATACCTGTTGTTGGCCCAGATTTGGCAATTTGGATAAAGGGTGATTATGTTATCTCAGATGTAACATTAAACCGCTTCTTTGCTTTGCATGTGATTGCTTTGCCTTTGGTCTTAGTTATATTGGTGTTTGTTCATATTGTTGCTTTACATCAGGTTGGTTCAAATAACCCTGATGGCGTTGAAATTAAAAAATATAAAAATGAAAAGGGTTTACCGCTTGATGGAATCCCTTTCCACCCTTATTACTCTGTTAAAGATTCGGTGGGGGTTGTGGTGTTCTTGTTTTTCTTCTCTATGGTCGTTTTTTATATGCCAGAGGGTGGAGGATATTTTCTTGAAGCACCCAACTTTGAGCCTGCAAATCCATTGAAAACGCCCGACCATATTGCTCCTGTTTGGTATTTTACGCCACATTATGCCATTTTAAGGGCTATTCCCGATAAGCTTCTAGGGGTAGTCGGAATGGGTGCCGCAATTGTCGTTTTATTTGCTATGCCTTGGTTGGACAGGTGTAAAGTGAAGTCTATTCGATACAGAGGTTTGTCGTATAAACTTTTGTTGACAATGTTGGTTGTTAGTTTTGTTATTTTAGGTTGGTTAGGGACTCAACCTGCAACGCCTGAAATAACTAAGCTAGCAAGAATATTTACGGCAACCTATTTTATGTTTTTTATTATTTTACCCTTTACCTCGGCGGTAGAGAAAACTAAGCCTGTTCCAACGAGGGTTACCATGTGAGTAATATTTTGTTTAAAAAAATAAAAACCATTTTATTAAGTGTTTTAATTCTGTTTCCTTTAGCTTCATTTAGTGGTGGCGTTTCTATTCACCTTGAAAAAGCAAATAATAGTATTCACGATACCGCTTCTTTACAAAGGGGGGCAGTCTTATTCACAACTATGTGTATGACATGCCATTCTGTAAAATATATGCGTTACAACCGTGTAGCACAAGGTTTAGGGTGGAGTGATAAGGAAGTCCTTAAAAAGTTAAATAGACCGAATAACAGGGCTGTTGATAATATGATGGGGAGCATGTCTGAAGAAGTAGCAGAGGCTGCTTTTGGAGCAAAGATCCCTGATTTATCATTAATGGCTAGATTAAAAGGGTCAGATTATATCTATACCTTTTTAAGGTCTTTTGAGTTAGATCTAAAAACAGGACGATTTAATAACCATGTTTTGCCGGGTACAGTCATGCCTAATATTATGCCTAAACCCAAGGGTGAAGAAGCTTTGAAAGAGTATAATCAAAAAACTAGAGATCTTGTTAATTTTTTAGAATATGTGGGTGAGCCTGCTAAGCTAAAAAGGCATGATTTGGGTTGGAAGGTAATGTTGTTTTTGTTTATTATGTTTATCTTTGCTTATCTTCTTAAAAAAGAGTATTGGAAGGATGTTGAACACTAAGTTGAGGGTGGGGTTTATTGTAAAAACGACAATCTAAAGTTGAAAATATTGTCTGAATATGGTATAAATCCTCGGCTTAAAAAAATAAGCTTAAATTTTAATAAATCGCACATCTATTAATAACAAACGACGGGGTGCCTAATTAACTTATTTAAATAATAAGTTAAGCAGTTAAGTGTTAAAAAAACACCGTGCTGTAAAAGGGTTCGTTTTTTGAATAGGTGGAGGCACAACCCAAAATTGGAGAAAAAATGGCTACAGTTACAATGCGTGAAATGTTAGAAGCGGGGGTTCACTTCGGGCACCAAACCCGTTATTGGAATCCTAAGATGAACGAATACATCTTTGGTTCTCGTAATAAAATCCACATAATCAACCTTGAAAAAACCCTTCCTTTGTTTAACGACGCGTTAAATTTTTTAGGTGGTGTTGCTGCAAGTAAAGGTAATGTCTTATTTGTTGGTACTAAAAAAGCAGCTAGCGAGTTAGTTGCTCAAGAAGCAAAACGCTGTGGAATGCCTTATGTTGATCACCGTTGGTTAGGTGGTATGTTGACTAACTTTAAAACAATTAAACAGTCAATTAAGCAGTTAAAAGAATTAGAGATACAAGAGCAAGATGGTACATTTGAAAAAATTACTAAAAAAGAAGCTCTAATGCGTACGCGTCGTAAAACTAAGCTAGAACTTTCTCTAGGTGGAATTAAAGACATGCGCGCAATGCCTGATGCTATCTTTATTATTGATTCGGGTAATGAAAAAATTGCGATTCAAGAAGCACATAATTTAAAAATACCTGTTGTTGCCGTTGTAGATACTAATAATGACCCAGAAGGTCTAGATTATGTTATCCCTGGTAATGATGATGCGGTTCGTGCGATCACACTTTATCTTACTGCTGTTGCTGATGCGGTATTAGAAGGTAAAGGTTCTATTACAACAGCTAGTAAAAATGATGAGTTTGTTGAAGAAAAAGCTGAAGACAAAGCGGACGCTTAATTTTACAGTTTTGTGAATTTAAAATGAACCTCTCCAGAATGTTGGCGGGGTTTTTCTAATTTTAATACAAGGAATTTAAGATGGCAATTACAGCATCTATGGTTAAAGAACTTCGTACTATTACAGGTGCGGGTATGATGGATTGCAAAAAAGCATTATCTGAAACAGATGGTAATGTAGAAGACGCAATCGAGTTTTTACGCAAAAAAGGTATGGCTGGCGCAGATAAGAAGGCTAGCCGTGTTGCTGCGGAAGGTATTATCGCAATCGCTATTTCTGATGATAATAAAAAGGCAATTATTGCTGAAGTAAATTGTGAAACAGATTTTGTCGCTAAAGGTGACGAGTTTCAAGGTTTTGCAAATGAAATCGCCGCAATTGCTTTAGCAAAAAATACAACTGATGTTGAAGCGGTAATGAATGAAACAATGGCTTCAGGTGAAACAATTGATATCGTTCGTCGTGGAATGGTCGCTAGAATTGGTGAAAACATGGCTCTTCGTAGCATGCAAGTCATTGAATCTGAAGGCGGAATTGGTCAATATCAACATGGCGAAAAAATCGGTGTTGTTGTCGCAATGACTGGTGGCGATGACGCGTTAATGCGTGATATAGCGATGCATATTGCGGCTGCAAATCCTTCTGCAATTTCGGAAGATGAAGTCGATCAAAAGATACTAGAAAAAGAGCGTAAGTTCCAAATAGAACAAGCGTCTGATTCTGGTAAACCTGCTGAAATTATTGAAAAAATGATTGATGGTCGTATGCGTAAGTATCTTCAAGGGATCACATTAGTTGGTCAACCTTTTATTAAAGACCCTGATCAAACAGTTGAAAAATTACTTAAATCTAACGGAGCGACTGTAAGTGCATTTGTTCGTTTAGAAGTGGGTAAAGGTATCGTAATTGAAGAACTTGATTTTGCTGATGAAGTAGCCGCCGCAGCTGCTGCAGTAACAGGTTAAGTTTTTTTAAATTTAAAAGCCATATTTTGTATATAAAATATGGCTTTTTTGTTTACTTTACAAATATGATTTAGTTATTCAGTTTCTTCTTAATTGTTTTTTTTAAAATCGTATTTGTAAAATAAATAGTGTTAGGAATAAAATTAAATGTCTTTAAAGTATTCAAGGGTATTATTAAAGTTTAGTGGCGAAGCTTTAATGGGTAAAGGCGATTTTGGCTTAGATGCCGGAACGCTTCGACAAGTGGTCGGTGAAGTTAAGTCTTTGCGTGAACTGGGCGTAGAGGTTGGTTTAGTTGTTGGTGGCGGTAATATTTTTCGTGGCGCGCAGATTGCTGGTTCAGGTATTCAAAGAACAACAGGCGATCAAATGGGTATGATGGCAACTTTGATGAATGCCTTAGCGTTACGAGATGTGCTTGAAGACATGGATTTAGAAGCAAAGGTTTATTCAGCCATGACGATTGAAGGTGTTTCCATCGCATTCAATGCCAACCAAGCTAAAAAAGATTTACGCAATGGTATCGTCACTATTTTTGCGGCAGGTACAGGTAACCCATACTTTACAACAGATTCAGCGGCGGCATTGAGAGGCATTGAAATTGATGCGGATATCGTTTTAAAGGCCACTAAAGTAGATGGTATTTATTCAGCCGATCCGATGAAAGATCCGAAGGCAACACAGTATTCAACCCTCTCTTTTGATGAAGTTATTCAAAAAAAATTACAGGTAATGGATATGACAGCATTTATTTTATGTAAAGAAAGTAAAATGCCTATTAGAGTATTTGATATGTTTAAAAAAAATGCGGTAATTCGTATTGTTAAAGGTGAACAAGAAGGAACCTTAGTAGAATGATAAATGAAATTCAAGTAGATGCCAAATCAAGAATGGCTAAGTCGGTAGAAAAATTAGAAAATAACTTTGCAAAAATTAGAACAGGTCGCGCAAATCCTAGTATTTTAGACTCGATTACCGTTGATTATTATGGTTCAGAAGTTCCAGTTAGCCAAGTAGCAAACATTAATGTAGAAGATTCAAGAACCCTAACCGTTCAACCATGGGAACAACCTATGGTTCAGGTAGTTGAAAGGGCTATTATGCAATCTGACCTAGGAATTAATCCTGCAACAACAGGTAATTTAATTCGCTTGCCAATGCCAATATTAACCGAAGAACGAAGAAAAGATTATGTTAAAGTTGCACGAGCAGAAGCAGAAAATGCAAAAGTGGCTATTCGTAATATTAGACGAGATGCAAATTCAGATTTTAAATCTTTAAATAAAGACAAAGAAATCACTGATGATGATCTTCATGGTGCAGAAGATACTATTCAAAAAGAAACGGATTCTTTTGTTAAAAAGGTTGATAAATTATTAGCTGATAAAGAAGCCGTTTTATTAGAAATATAACCTGTAAAAATGGTTGGCGGTTGTTCAGTGTTTCCTTAAGGAAACGCTTAATAACTAAGGTTAGATTAGGCTGAGAAAAAAGTG
>CAYMAW010000058.1:0-7508 GCA_964388565.1 uncultured Piscirickettsiaceae bacterium
GTCGTGCATTTTAGCCAGTAAAAAATAATTGGCGGTTGTTAAGTGCCTCCTTAAGCATTAATTTAGGTATTAAAATAATGAGTTCTTTAAATGACAACATTGCTATTTCCATTAAGTATTCCACGGAAGAGTCTGCCCCTAAAGTAACCGCAAAAGGTTATGGATATATTGCAGAGGAAATTTTACACATTGCCAAAGAAAATAATATTCCAATCAAGCAAGACGCGGAGTTAACAGAATTATTAGCACAAGTTGAAATTGATGAAGAAATACCACAAATACTATACGAAGCGGTTGCCCAAATACTCGTGTTCGCCTATCAGCTTTCAGGAAAAATAGACAAAAATCGCCAGGGGCACCCCTCTACGCCGTTAAATTAAGCGTTTCTCCTTAAGGAAACACTTAACAACGCCAATTATTTTTGATTATTCAAGTCGCAAGACATTAAAATTGCATCTTCTTTTTGGTTATTCTCTAAAGGATAATAACCTTTCCGCAGACCATCAACTTTAAAATCTAATGCTTTATAAATTGAAACGGCAGAATTACTTTCTCTTACCTCTAAAAACATTTTATTGAAACCAGCATCGTTAAAATGTGACTTTATCGCCTTCACTGCTTTTTTAGCAATGCCATTCTTTTGATGGTTTGGTGCTACCGCAATATTTAACAAATGAATTTCATCAAGAACGGATAGAAAAAAAGCATAACCAAGCAACTGCCCATCTAAATCACAAAAAATATATGCTAGCCCGTCATCAAGAACTTTACTAACACCTTTTTCTGACCAAGGAAACGAATAACACTCCTTTTCTGTTTTCATGACCCAATTTAAATCTAACTCGTTCATGAGCCTAAAATAACTGAACATTTACAGCCCTATCAATTCGATACGAGAGTTTGATAACACTGTTTTTTAGCTCGCCAACTGGACAGTTGGTCTGCTAAAGAAGGTAATAAAATGACATCAACCCCCTCTTTTAACAACTCTAAAAACTCACCGTCCTCATCAAAGCTATACACCACTTCACAACCCATCTCAACAATTTCATCAAGAGTCAAACCGATCGACTCTTCGGTTTGCAAATGCTCCGTATCAAAACAGACTAAGTTATCTTTACATAACTGAAAAGTGTCTAAAATATTAGTTAACAACCGCCACTCTAGATTATCTTCTAACTCCCAAATTGCAGAAAGACCAGAGCCAACAAAAACCATCGCTTGCTCCTGATTCAGGTCACTTACGCCAACCTTTTGTTCTATCGTTTCGCTACTTGTTTGAAACGATGAATTTAATTGCATCGGCTGTAAACCAAGTTGCCTTAACGAATCGTTATTTATCATTTTCTTCAGCGTTTATTTTTATTTTTTCTGCTGTTTTTTTAACCTGCTTTTCTTTACGAGAACTACGTTTTTTTTGTAGCAAAACTAAAGTCATAATTAATCCCGAAAAGGTATATGCTAACAAAGCAATAAATAAAATCAACGCCGGCTTTAACGCAATAATTGAAATTGCTAACACAATAATAAGCAAGGTAACAAATGGGATTTTATTTTTTAAGCTAAACTCTTTAAATGACTCAAATCTAATATTGCTGACCATCATTAACCCAGTCATCAAGGTAAAAAACAAAGCTAAATACCCTTCTAATCCTGTATCAATTTCATTGGTTTCAACCATCCAAATAAATGAGGCTAATAATGCAGCGGCAACGGGGCTTGGCAAGCCTTGAAAATATCGTTTATCGGCTGTTCCAACCTGTGTATTAAAGCGAGCTAACCTAAGCGCCGCCGCAACCGTATAAATAAAGGCGACAACCCAACCCAACTTATCAAAATCATGCAATCCCCATTGATACATTAACAATGCAGGTGCCAAACCAAATGAAATCATATCCGCCAAACTATCATACTCTGCACCAAAAGCACTGCAAGAATTAGTCATTCTAGCAATTCGTCCATCTAATCCATCAAAAATCATGGCGATAAATATAGCGATTGCTCCCAACTCATACTGCCCATTAATACCCGCGATAACAGCATAAAACCCTGCAAACAAAGCGGTTGTGGTCATTAAGTTTGGTAAAAGATAAATACCTTTTTCAAATGGTTTCATTATTAAGCCTTATTTACTGTAATTTACTTTTAAAAAAGATATGATATATTACCTAGATGATAAAGTCATTAAGGACAGATCAAAATTAAAACATTTTACCGATTTCTACTATTATTTTTCGTTTCTGTAAATTTAAACGCATCCAATTTACCTGACCTAGGGTCAACGGATATAAAAGAATATAGCACCCAAACCGAAACCACACTAGGCAGAGCGTTCTCTACCGCACTACACCAACATTATGACCTAGTAAAAGACCCTGTTGTTCTAAGCTATATTAGAAGAATAGGCAAAAAAATAACCGCTGAAACAGGTGAAAGCAGACCATTTAGTTTTCATATCATTAACAACGATGAAATCAATGCCTTTGCAGGACCCAATGGGGTCATTGGTATTCATACTGGACTTATTAAAGCGGCAAAATCAGAAGATGAACTGGCTTCTGTTATCGCGCATGAAATTGCACATGTTACGCTTCGTCACCTATCACGAAGATTTGAATACCAAAGTAACATTAGTATGAGCAGTATTGCAACATTAATCGCGGCAATATTAATTGGCTCTCAAAACCCCGAAGCAGGTTTTGCAACTTATTTAGGCGGAATGGGGCTTACCATACAAAAACAACTTAAAAACTCAAGAATACACGAAGCAGAAGCCGACTATAAAGGTATAAAATATTTGCATAAAGCTGGCTATAACGCCCATGCTATGAGTAATTTCTTTACCCGACTAGAACAGCAAAATCAAATTTATGAAACACAAGTACCTGAAATACTATTAACGCACCCAGTTACACAAAGCAGGCTCGCAAAAGCAAGAGACCGGGCAGAAAAACTGACGGGATCTAATCACAACTATAAAAGCAAAACGCTCAAGCTTATTCAATTAAGGCTTAATTATTTAAACGAAAATAATACAAGCATACATAAAAACATAGAACTAACCGATGACCAAAAATGCTATGCCCTAAATCTTTTTTCAGAAAACAATATTTATTGTCTTAATAAAGCAATAAAAAACAACCCTGAAGAAAGGATGTATAAAATACAAAAAGCCAATGAACTTACTCGTATTTTACCCTCAAAAGGTGAATTAGAATTTAAATATTTAATGGAAATATACCCATCAGACTTTAGCATTCCCTACTTCTATAGCCTAGCACTAACTAAAAACAATAAAACGCAAGAAGCCATTGATATGCTAACTAAAGCCACGCCTAATTTCTCATATCAATATACTTTATATTCTAGATTAGCCTTGCTTTATTCTAATATTGGCGACCAAGCTAAATCTTATTACTACGAAGCATTAGCGAGTTTTAACATAGGGAACATTAAAAAGTCTACCCACCTAACTAAACTTGCAAAAAAACTACAACCCAATAATAAAAGTAGCTTTTACATCACCTTAAGCAACTTCGAAAAAAAACTTTTACAAATTACCCAACAAGAAAACCATCTTAAACAGTGATATTAGCACAACCTAATATAAGAATATTTATACTGTCTATCAAATATTGCTGTTCTTTCTCTGCATAAAAAACTTGCCAACTCTCTTTTAGGCGAGTAACCTATGACCGTAGAGATTTAATTATTGATTACATAAATAATAAAACCTATTTAAAAAATAGGTAAGCATAACAAGAGGGTCTTAATATTAAGATTCTTTTTAGGAGGATACAAAATGTTGAAGTCAAAAGGAAAGCAATTACTTAGTGTTCTTGCAATTTCGACTGCGATAATCATCACCCCCTTAACTGCCCAATCAGCAGATAAGGGAGCAATGGAAGCAGGGAAAAAACTAACTTTTTTAAGAAAAAAGGGTAACTGTCTTGCTTGCCACGCAATGAAAGGTGCTAATTTACCAGGTAATATTGGCCCAATGATTGTAGCAATGAAGCTACGCTACCCTGATAGACAAAAGTTAGTAGATAAAATTTGGGGTAAACCAGGTACACTGGTTCCTGACAGCATGATGCCACCGTTCGGACAAAACGGAATCCTTACAGATAAAGAAATAAATAAAATCGTTGATTTTATTTACGAGCTGTAATTTTTTTTAAAAAACTTTAAATGGGAGTTTAAAGCCAAATGAAACGTAGATCTTTTTTAAAAGGTACACTAGCAACCGGTGTAACTGCAGTAGCAGTAAACGCTGGTCTTCTAACACCTTCAATTGTTTTAGCTGATTGGAACACAAAAGCTTTTAAAGCAAAAACAGCAGACGATGCTATTGCAGGTATATATGGTTCTTCTTCAGCGACTAAGTCTCCTGATTTTGCCATTAAAGCACCTTCTATTGCAGAAAACGGTGCGGTAACCCCTGTTACCGTTGACGCAACAAAAATGACTGGTGTCGAGTCAATCTCTATCTTAGCGAGCAAAAACCCACAACCTTTAGTTTGTGAATATAGCTTCTCTGGTGCAGCACTAGGTTATGTTTCTACTCGTATTAAAATGGGTGAAACACAAAATGTAATTGCTGTTGTTAAAGCTGATGGAAAATTATATAAAACAGAACAAGAAGTTAAAGTAACAATTGGTGGTTGTGGTGGTTAATTCCGCTTCAACAATCAATTAAATATACTTCAAAAAAACAAAAGGAATAACACATGTCTATTAAAATTAGAATGCGTGGTAAATCAAAAGACGGCGTTGCTGACATCAAAGGGCTAATTAAACACCCGATGGAATCTGGTATTCGTATGAATAAGAAAACAGGTAAACCTTACCCTGCTAAATACATTGAAACTGTAAAAGTTACCGTAAATGGTGCAGATGCAATTGACTCTCAATGGTCTGGTGCAGTCTCTGCAAACCCTTATATGAAAGTAAGAGTAAAAGCAGAAAAAGGCGATAAAGTTACCCTTACCCTGTCTGACAATACAGGTTCTAAAGGTACAAAAACGATTAAACTTAAGTAATTAAGATAGTCGTGTATTCTGCATACTTAAGTGTGCAGAATACAAAACAATAGCCAAAAATAAAATAAAATAACAAAACAAAACAATAATAAAAAACAATAATAAAAAAACAAATAAGTAACTAAGAATACTTAAAAGTTTTCATCGGAGGAAGATGATGAAGAGATTAATGCTAATTGCCTTACTAGGCACAACAGCCTCTATTTCTATGGCTGCAACAATGGATCCTGAACAAAGTCGCCAACAACTCGTTGACTACTTTATGAAGAAAAATCCTAATATTAAATTCGAAGATTATAAGAATGGTGCTTATAATTATTCTGCCGATAAATTTTCACAATGGGAAGAAGCAGAAGAATTCCCTCCTTATTTAGATGCAATTGATGCCGGCGAAGAACTTTATAACAAAGATCAAGCTGTGTATGATAAATGTTTTGGTGATGATGTTACAAAAGTGCGCATCAAATACCCTTTATTCAACGACAAAACAAATCAAGTTGAAACGCTAGAAGGCGAGATTAATAAATGTCGTGTAAAAGCAGGACTTAAAAAGTTCAAATGGAAAAAAGGTAATATTGCTAGGCTTTCTGCATACTACGCTTATAGCGGACGAGGTGGAAAGATTGCGGTTAAAATTACTTCTGAAGGTGCTAAGCAAGCATTTTTAGCAGGTCAAGAGTTTTATGTTCAACCTCGTGGTCAATTTAACTTGTCTTGTGCGAAATGTCACACATATAATGCAGGGAAAAGAGCAAGAGCAAACCTATTATCTCCTAACTTAGGACATACTAGTCATTTCCCTGTTTATCGTGCTAAGTGGAAAAACCTTGGAACGCTACACCGTCGCTATGGTGGTTGTAACAAAAATATGCGTGCAACACCATTTAAAGCTCAAAGTACAGAGTATAAAAACATGGAATTCTTCCAAGCTTATATGTCAAACGGCATTGAACTTGATGGGCCAGGTTATAGAGAATAAAAATTATAATTTTCTAAAGATACTTATAAAAAAACCGCTTAAATGCGGTTTTTTTATTTTTAAAATAAATTAATATTAAAGCATCAATTTTCAATCATTTCATAACCTTCATACACCCAATTAACGCCTTCTCGAACCCATTTTTCAATTCTTAAAATTAATTCAGGGTCATTCAAGCCTATTTTTTGAGCAACCATAAAGACCTGTTCCTGCTCTTCTTTTGCGAAGTGTCCATCTTTATAAGATAATTTAATCAACTGTTGTAATAAAATAATTTTGCTTTTTCTATCCGTAAAGACGGTAATTGCATCATCAACATTAATCGATTTTTTATCTAAATCGTAAACTATTCCAAAATCAGAACTAAAGCTTTTTAAATAGTCTAACTCTTCTTTTGCTAAATTATTATCGGCATTCGCCAAATTAACTGCTAAATCAAAAAGCACTTGTTGTTGTTCATGGGTAAGCATATTTGCAAACATATCGTTTCCTTTTTAAGTAGGTATTTGAGAATATTCTATTTTAGAAACATCTCTTACAGCGCCGTAAGCGGCGCTTGTTGCCATTGCACTATAAGCCCTAAGTGCATCACTAACTTTTCTTGTGCGCACCTCAACTGGCTTCCATGCCTCTCTTCCTTTCGCATTCATTACCTTTCTTCTTTCAGCAAGCACTTCATCACTTAATTTTACATTAATGGCTCTATTAGGTATGTCAATTTCAATAATATCTCCATCTTCTACCAAGCCAATATTACCTCCTTCTGCCGCCTCAGGTGATACATGACCGATCGAAAGACCTGATGACCCTCCTGAAAATCGTCCATCCGTTAATAAAGCACAAACTTTCCCCAACCCTTTTGATTTTAAATAACTAGTTGGGTACAACATTTCCTGCATTCCTGGCCCTCCTCTAGGCCCTTCATAACGAATTAACACAATATCTTTCGCTTTAACTTCATTATTTAAAATGCTCGCAACTGCGGAATCTTGGCTTTCAAAAATTTTTGCAACACCATGAAAGACAAACAACTCTTCTTCTACACCAGCAGTTTTAACAATACAACCATCAAGTGCAATATTGCCTGAAAGTACAGCTAAGCCACCCTCTACAGTAAAGGCGTGTTCTACACTACGAATACAGCCTGTTTTTTCATCATCATCAAGCGTTTTCCAGCGTTTTGACTGGCTAAATGCCTCCGTTGTTCGTACATTTCCAGGTCCTGCACGAAAGAATGTTTTGACTGACTCATCATCCGTTTGTCGAATATCCCAACGCTTAAGTGCATCTGCCATTGTTGGAGAGTGAATTGTACCAACATCAGCATGAATCAGCCCACCACGATTTAATTCTCCCAATAAGCGCATAATACCACCAGCACGATGGACATCTTCCATATGATATTTTTTAGAATTCGGAGCAACCTTTGCCAAACAAGGTACTCGACGGGATATTAGATCCATATCGTGCATATTAAAATCAACTTC
>CAYMAW010000059.1:0-7430 GCA_964388565.1 uncultured Piscirickettsiaceae bacterium
TCGTGCATTTTAGCCAGTAAAAAATAATTGGCGGTTGTTAAGTGCTTCCTTAACCTATGGGTGAAGCTAAGGTTTTTTGCACACCCCTAGCAAACAAGGGATAGCACGCTTTATCCAATTTCTAACTGCGGATTCGGGTAAAATATAAGAGGAAAGATATAGATTGAAAATAGATGATTTAACAAGTAAAATTACTCTTTTAAGATTGTTTAGCTTTGTAGAGAGGAAATAGAGTGTTTAGAGGAAGTATGGTCGCGTTAGTTACGCCAATGTTAGCCGATGAGTCGGTAGATTTTTCTGCACTTGAAGTCCTAGTGGAAATGCATATTGAAGCAGGCACCTCTGCTATTGTGGCAATGGGTACAACTGGAGAGTCAGCGACACTTAACTATAAAGAACACTGTGAAGTTGTTCGTTTTGTCGTTGAAAAATCGGCAGGAAGAATTTCGGTCATTGCAGGAACGGGTGCGAATTCTACCAGTGAAGCAATCCAGTTAACGCAATGTGCAAAAGATGCAGGGGTTGACGCTTGTCTGTTGGTCTCACCTTATTACAATAAACCGACACAAGAAGGCTTGTTTTTGCACCATAAGAAAATAGCCGAAACAGTTGATATTCCTCAAATACTTTACAATGTACCAGGAAGAACCGCAAGTGACATGCTTCCTGAAACTATTGCAAGACTTTCTAGCATTAAAAATATTATTGGCGTAAAAGAAGCGACTGGAGATTTAAGTCGAGTTGCAGTCATTAAAAACCTTGTTAATGATGATACTTTTGATTTATACACAGGTGATGATGAAACAGGTATCGAATTTATTTTACTTGGCGGACACGGAACAATTTCTGTTACGGCGAATATTGTGCCAAAGCAAATGGCAGAAGCTTATCAGTTTGCACTAGATGGCAACGCAGAAAAAGCAAAAGAAATTGATGCAAGTATCTCTGTATTACACCAAGACTTGTTTTTAGAGAGTAATCCCATTCCTGTTAAATGGTGTTTAGCTGAAATGGGTAAAATTAATTTAGATATTAGGTTGCCTTTAACCCCGTTAGCAAAAGAATACCATCAACAACTTAGAAAATCATTACACGCGGTAGGAGTTTTGTAATCAATGTTTATTAAAATTAATTTATTTGTTATTTTATTTTCATCTTTATTTTTAGTTGGTTGTTCAACCACGAATAGCAGTAAAAACGCATCGGATGTAATTGATTATGATGCCAATACTGATTATAGGAAAACAGAAACTAAATTATCTAAAGCTTTAGATGTTCCACCCAATTTATTTTTAAAAGTGGCAAAAAATAATGATGCAAAGCTACTTTCTACAGCGAACTCATTAGATACTAAAAAAATACCAACATTTAGTGCGGATAATGTCCAAATAAAAAGTAATCTATCTGAAAAATGGCTTGAATTAAAAAATATCAATAATGCTAATGCTTGGCAAGGTGTGCACTCTTTTCTTATTTCTTTAGGTTTTAAAGTTAAAGATTCAAGAAAAGATATCGGTTTTATTAAAACAGAGTTTTTAAAGCGTACAGAGTTAGTTCCTTTAGATGCCCAAGGCCCTTTAACTAGGCTGTTAAATAGTTGGCGTCCTGAACTAGCAGAAGGCATTTCTGATAGATTGGTTGCAAGGCTCGAAAGTAATGAACAAACCAGTGTAATAAAAGTTTATTTTTACCATTATATGGTGGCAGAAACCACAGGAGATGTTGACTCTTTTTTACTAGAGGCAGGCTGGAAAGTAAAACCTTACAACCCTATGTTTGAAGCAGAAGCACTCTACCAAGCGGCTATTTTCTTCGGTGTAAATAATAAAATAGCTTACCAACAAATTAAAAGAACCGCGTCCTTTTTAGAAGGTGCAGACAATGAACAAGAATTTATAAGCGTTAACTTAAACGCTAGCAAAGAAAAATCTTGGGATTATTTTATGGCGATGGTTTATCGTGCAGGTTGGACGGTTTTAGAAGTAAAAAAATCTCATTTTTCAGCAATTATAAATCTATCAGCCGAAATCCAACATAAACAAGTTCAATTTTCTCTTGAAACGGTTAGTATTGATGGTAATTCATATAGTAATTTAAGTGTTAATACCCTTGATGAAGATGAACCGTTGACAGAAAACGAACGAAAAAAGTTATATCAAAAACTAGCTTTATTACCAAAATAAAACTTTAAACAAATACAATTCATTTACTTTATTTAAAAGGCTTCTTATGCAAGTTATCTGGGGAAACTCTGCCCATTCTAATTATGGTCTAAACAAACTACTTAATAAACTTAAAACACTTGGTAAAATTAGCACAATTGAAAGCCAGTATGTTTATATAGCCGATTTAGAAAATGACAAAGTTCTAACAGACATTGATTTAAACAAAATGTTGATTTTATTAAATGACACAGAAAAAACGATTAGTGGAAAAATTTCAACTAATGGCTGTGTAGTTGTACCTAGGCTCGGTACAATTTCTCCTTGGGCATCTAAAGCAACCGATATAGTGAAAACCTGCGGAATAAAAGGTTTAAACAGAATTGAAAGAGGGATTGTTTACACCCTAAAAGGTGCAGACACTAAAAGCATAGAAGCCATGCAAGCCTTGTTACATGACAGAATGATGGAACAAGTCTTTACAGAATTAGCCCCCTTAGAAAATTTATTTTCACATCAACAACCCAAACCATTTAGTACCGTCGATGTTTTAGCTAAAGGTAAAAAAGCTTTACAAACTGCAAATACTGAAATGGGTTTAGCCCTATCTGAAGACGAAATAGATTATTTAGTCAATGCGTTTAAAACCTTGAACAGAAACCCTGTTGATGCTGAACTAATGATGTTCGCACAGGCAAATTCCGAACATTGTCGCCATAAAATATTTAATGCAGACTGGACAATTGACGGCAAAAAGAAACCACATTCATTGTTTGGGATGATTCGTAACACCCACCAAAAATCACCAGGGGGGGTACTATCAGCTTACAGCGATAACGCCGCCGTGGTTGAAGGGCTACAAGCGACACGATTTTTTCCAAATCCTGAAACCCATAGTTATCAAATAACAGAAGAACCCGTACACTTTCAAATTAAAGTAGAAACCCATAACCATCCAACTGCTATATCACCTTTTCCAGGTGCCGCAACAGGGGCAGGTGGTGAAATTCGTGACGAAGGAGCAACAGGGCGAGGCTCTAAACCTAAGTCAGGTTTAACTGGTTTTACGGTTTCTAACTTGAATATCCCAGGCTTTAAACAACCTTGGGAAAGAGAATATGGTAAACCAAGTCGAATGGCATCAGCCTTTGATATTATGATAGACGGCCCATTGGGTGCCGCAAGTTTTAACAACGAATTCGGTCGTCCTGCGATAAATGGTTATTTCAGAACCTATGAAAATACCTTTTTAACTCACAATGGCGACGAAGTGCGTGGTTATCATAAACCAATTATGTTGGCAGGTGGTTTAGGAAGCATTCGTGATCAGTTTGTTTTAAAAAATGATATTCCAGTAGGTGCAAAGCTAGTTGTTTTAGGTGGTCCTGCGATGTTAATCGGTTTAGGAGGCAGTGCCGCCTCCTCTGTTGACAGTGGTACGGGCTGTGAAAAACTAGACTTCGCTTCCGTACAACGAGAAAACCCAGAAATGGAACGCCGCGCTCAAGAAGTGATTGATAGATGTACCTATATGGGCGTCAACTCACCAATAGCCTCTATTCACGATGTGGGTGCAGGCGGACTATCAAATGCCTTCCCAGAATTAGTCAATGATTCAGGTAGAGGAGGAAAATTTGATCTAAGAAAAATTCCAAATGACGAGCCAGGAATGTCGCCAATGGAAATTTGGAGTAATGAATCGCAAGAACGCTATGTTATTGCTATTTATCCTGCAAAACTAGCCCAGTTTGAAGAACTTTGTAAGCGTGAAAGGTGTCTTTATGCCATCGTTGGTGAAGCCACTAAAGAGCAAGAACTCATCGTTAATGATACCGTCTTTGACAATAATCCTGTTGATATGCCGTTAAATGTATTACTAGGTAAACCCCCTAAAATGCATAGAACAGTCAAATCAAGGAAAATTCCACAACCAGGATTTGAACCTGCCGTATTAGATATGACAGATGTCGTTGAAAGATTACTACGACTACCAACTATCGCCAGTAAAAGTTTCCTAATCACCATTGGTGACCGAAGTATTACTGGAATGGTTACCCGTGATCAAATGGTTGGCCCTTGGCAAATTCCCGTTGCCAATGCCGCCGTAACCTGTGCAGACTACAAAGGCTATACCGGTGAAGCAATGGCAACGGGCGAAAGACCACCCGTTGCATTGATAAACCCAAAAGCATCGGCACGTTTATCAATCGCAGAAGCCATTACCAATATTGCCTGTGCCAAAATTGATAAAATATCAGACATTAAAATTTCAGCCAACTGGATGGCTGCAGCAGGATACGAAGGTGAAGATTCCAACCTATATGATGCCGTAGAAACCGTTGGTTTAGAATTGTGCCCTGCACTAGGCATTGCCGTACCAGTCGGCAAAGACTCCATGTCCATGAAAACAGTTTGGGAAGACAACGGACAATCAAAAGCCGTTATTTCACCCATCTCATTAAATATTACCACCTTTGCACCCGTTACAGATGTGCGTAAAACCGTCACGCCACAGTTAAGAACCGACAAAGGTGAGTCAGAACTATTATTGATTGATTTAGGTCACGGTAAAAATAGGCTCGGTGGAAGTTGTTTAGCACAGGTTTATAATCAAATAGGCGATGTTTCAGCAGATTTAGAGTCAGCAGATGACTTGTTAAGCCTATTCAATGCTATTCAAGCAATGTTAGCCGAAGATTTAGCGATGGCTTATCATGATAGAGCGGACGGAGGATTATTAGTAACTTTATTAGAAATGGCATTTGCAGGACATTGTGGGCTAGAAATAGATATAACCACACTAGGCAATGAATTTATTTCAGCTTTAACCGCGGAAGAAATAGGCGTAGTGATTCAAGTTTCTATTGATGACAAAGAAAAAGTAGAAGCTATTTTGGCTCAATATAACTTATCTTCACTTTCGCATTGGATTGGTACGGTTGTAACAGGAAGTGAAATCGAAATTCGTTCACAAAATAAAACCGTGCTAAAAGGTGATCGAAAAACCTATCAAGCCATGTGGGCAGAAACCAGTTATAAAATGCAAGCACTAAGAGATAATGACCAATGTGCCGAGCAAGAATACCAAGCCATCATTAATGATCAACTAGCCGAAATAACGCCAGTTGTTACCTTCGATATCAATGACGATATTACCGCAGAGTTTGATAAAAATAACCGCCCTAAAATCGCGATATTAAGAGAGCAGGGCGTAAATGGTCAACAAGAAATGGCAGCCGCTTTTGACAAAGCAGGCTTTGAAGCGGTTGATGTACATATGACAGACATCTTGTCAGGCAAGAAATCATTTACAGAATTCAAAGGGCTGGTTGCATGTGGCGGTTTCTCCTATGGTGATGTATTGGGCGCGGGTAGAGGTTGGGCAAATTCCATCCTACTTAACTCACTTGCTCGTGAAGAATTCCAAACATTCTTTGAACGAACAGATACCTTCACGCTAGGGGTTTGTAATGGTTGCCAAATGCTATCAAACCTAAAAGAAATTATTCCTGGTGCAGAAAGTTGGCCGAAATTTGTAAAAAATGAATCAGAACAATTTGAAGCAAGATTTTCTCTAGTTCAAATTCAAAAATCGCCCTCAATTCTACTAAAAGGCATGGAAGGAACGCGTATCCCCGTTGCTGTTGCGCATGGTGAAGGGCGAATGGAGTTTGATGGAAAAATTTCCGCTAATATTGAAAACTTAGTCGGCATAAACTATGTAGATTCCAACGGAAAAAATACCGAAACCTATCCACAAAACCCCAACGGAACACAAGACGGCATGACAGGACTAACCACCACAGACGGTCGAGTAACCATCATGATGCCACACCCAGAAAGAGTATTCAGAACGGTGCAAAATTCCTGGTACCCAAGCGAATGGCAAGAAGATGCTCCTTGGATGCGGTTGTTTAGAAATGCTAGGAAGTGGGTTGGTTGATTAAGTTTTTGTAGGTGAGTTAGGGTTTAAAAGACAATCTAAAAAATGGCTCTTTTGAATTTAAGCAAGTCTAATATCGCATCGACATTGGGTGGGAGAAACTTTTTTAATATTGCTTCTTTTCGTTCTGTTGCATATGCCATTTTTTAGCCCTATTTGCGCCATTTGTTTGTGAATTTTAGGGGTGACAACTATTCTGACACAGGGGGATAGGGCTTCTATCAATTAACAAAATAGTCTAAAGCCAAAAAGTACCAGGGGGGGTATGTTCTCTAAATTACGGCTGTATTTTTAGTGCGTTTTATAGTCATATAAAAAACTTCTGTTCCTGTTTTAAATTTTGTGTTTGACTTGTTTTTAAAAAGGGCGTAACTTTAATCCTATCGAAGTAAGTATATATATTTTAAATAGTAAACGGAGCCAAAAATGTCTTTAAATCGTCGTGAATTTCTTCATGTAATGTCACTAGCAGCAGCAGCAGGAATGTTACCTGGTACGGCTAATGCAATGTTATCAAAACCATCAAGTGCCGCTACGGCAGCAATGTATGATTTACCTATGAAAGGTAAGGTGCGTTTATTGCATCTCACTGATACGCATGCTCAGTTAAACCCAGTTTATTTTCGTGAGCCAAATGTTAATTTAGGTGTTGGGCCTGCTTTTGGTAAATTGCCACATGTGGTAGGATCAAAATTATTGAAAGAAATTGGTGTGAAAGAAGGCACGGCTTTAGCTAACGCATTTTCATATTTAAATTTTCAAGATGCGTCTGAGCAGTTTGGGAAGGTAGGTGGTTTTGCTCATGTTAAAACTCTACTTGATAAATTGCGTGAAGCAGCCGGTGGTAAGGATAATACTATCACGATGGATGGTGGTGATTTATGGCATGGTTCAGGTACAGCTTTGTGGACGCGTGGTCAAGATATGGTAGAGGCTTCTAATATTTTAGGCGTTGATATTATGACGGGTCACTGGGAGTTTACTTATGAAGAAAAAGAAGTATTAGCTAACTTAGGTAAGTTTAAGGGTGAGTTTTTAGCGCAAAATGTTCGTATTAAAGAAGATTCTTTATTTGGTGATGAATACCGTGAAATGACCGACTCTTTTGATGGTCGTGGTCTGTATGACGAAGATGATGCCCGCGCATTTAAACCTTACACCGTTAAAATTATTAATGGTGAGCGTATTGCTATAGTGGGGCAAGCTTTCCCAAGAACGGCTAATGCTAACCCAAAGTCTAATTTCCCAGATTGGTCATTTGGTCTTCGTGAAGATGATTTGCAAGCGACAGTTACAGCTATTCGTGAAACTGAAAAAGTAGCCGC
>CAYMAW010000060.1:0-7276 GCA_964388565.1 uncultured Piscirickettsiaceae bacterium
TTGACCTTCACGAACTCTATACTGCTTACCACCGGTTTTAATTACTGCGTACATTGTGAAACTCCCGGTTTCTATTTTATATTTTAACTGGGTTATCTTTTAAACTTTAAAAGATAACAAGAAAATTCTGTAAATCGTATTCATACATACCGTAGATACGGCAAAGGCGGAATTATAGTTAGATTTAGCTTAAAGGTCAAACTTATTTTAACTATTTTTGCAAAAAACAAATAAAAGATTTGAACCAAAACCCATTTCATAATAGACTTACCGTTTATTAAAAATGATTTCAATACCTATAATGACTCTTTCAGACATTCGCTCACTCGTATCTAAGCAAATAATTGCAACAGATCAACTTATTTTACAGAAACTTTCTTCTGATGTTGTGTTGATTAATCAAATAGGTCAATACATCATCAACAGCGGAGGAAAACGATTACGCCCTCTACTAGTATTATTATGTGCTGAAGCTTGCGGCTATCAAGGTAAAAACCACTTAACAATGGCTGCGGTAATAGAATTCATCCACACATCAACCCTTTTACATGATGATGTTGTTGACGAGTCTTCTACAAGGCGCGGTAATAAAACGGCGAATGAAGTTTGGGGAAATGCGGCAAGTGTTTTAGTCGGGGATTTTTTGTATTCAAGAGCATTTGAAATGATGGTTGAACCAAATGATATGCGGATCATGAAAATAATGTCTGAAACGACCAATGTCATTGCAGAAGGAGAGGTATTACAGCTACTTAATTGCCACGATGCAAACACAACCGTTGAAAGGTACATGGATGTCATCCATAGAAAGACCGCCAAGCTATTTGAAGCGGCTACTTTATTAGGGCCTATCCTAGCAAATAAACCAGAACTAGAAAAACCTTTTTCTGATTATGGTCTTTATTTAGGTGCTGCATTTCAACTGATTGATGATGCATTAGATTACATGGCAAATGAAGAAGAGCTAGGAAAAAACATCGGTGATGATCTTGCCGAAGGAAAACCAACATTACCGCTAATTTACATTCTAGAACATGGAACCGAAGCGGAAAAAAACACTATCCGAAGAGCAATTGAAACCGAAGGCATCTCATTATTAAAAGAAGTAACTGAAATCGTCAAAAATAGCGGTGCAATTGAACACACAATAAACGCCGCAAAACTAGAGGCCGAGTCTGCTAAGCTAGCGATTGCACACATACCGGAATCAAACATAAAGACTGCACTTTTAAACCTTGCGGACTTAGCTGTTAACAGAACATATTAATTCTTTACAAATTAACCAAAATCAACGGCTTTAAAAAATCGTATTTGAGCCTTTGAAACCTGACTTGCTGTCTTACCTATAATGGCTACTACAGCACCTTTTACAGGTATTAAACTTGCAACATAACCATTTTTATCAAACGATTGAGCTAACTCTAATGTTTCACCTGGCATAACAATTACCGTAACAGCTCCCGTGTTTTCTTGAATAACGACATGTAGCCCTTGCTTACCGTCCACAATACAAGCACCTGCATAACTCATTGTATCAATTGACTTATGGAGAGTTGCCCCAACAAACTTAAATATTTTTTGTAGTTCAGCATCCGCAACATCTAATTTCGTAACCTCCATGTTACCGACTTGATCTACGGCGTGCTCTAAAAGATGTTCTATTGTTTTAGAGCCTATCTCACTTGTTAAGCTTGCTACTTGGCTAGGCTGTGAACCTAAACCAATATTATTAGACTGCCAAGCCCAAAAGCCGACCGCTACCACTAAAAATGAAGCGGCAACCAAAGATAAACGCTCAAACCAATTTGAGTCATTAGAAGCGGACTTCGAAAAACCATTTTTAGTAATAATTTTATCCGCAAACCTTACTGGCGGTTCTATCGACAAGACTTCAATCAACCTCAAATCAAATTCTTTAGCCTCCATAACAAGATCCAACTTATCAGGATTTTTTTTCAAAAATGCCATCATCAAATCATCTAAATTCAAAGGATCTTGATTCAGTCGTTCTAAAAAACTAACTTCATTAAGCTCTAAAACATCACTATTAATTCTACTCACGCAATGCCTCCTGATGGACTCTTAATTACTTCTGATTCTAATATAGTTTTTTTCAACTGCTTTCTTGCTCTAAACAACCTTGTGTTCACGGTCGCTAGTTTTAAATTTAGTTGCTCACCGATTTCTTCCCCACTATAGCCCCAAACAAGTTGCAACAATAGAGGTTCTTTAAAGTTATCGTCAAGCTTCATAATTGCATTGTATAGCAACTGTTTTTCTAGTTTTTCTGCTGGTTCTTTGGACTTGTCATCGGCAATAACGACATCGTCAAGATCAACCATTTCGAAGCTTTTTTTCTCGAAACGACGGGCATTTTCTCGCCGTAGAATAGTTAAAAGCCAAGCTTTCGCCGCCTTTTCATCATTCAGACTATCAATTGCCTTCCATGCCCGAGCAAAAGTTTCTTGAACCAAATCTTCAGCCACATGCCTATCTTTCGCCAACCAAAATCCAAATCGAAATAAATCGGTAGAATAAGCCCTCACTAATTTTTCAAAAAACTGTTGTTTTTTCTTCACGAATTTACCAATATAAATTTATAGCCTACTAACTACAAAGACCTTAAAAATAAAAAAAACTTTCAAAAAAACTATTTATTCATTTTATAAGAAAAAAACATGCCTTTTAACAAGCTGTAAGCTTCTTTTAATTCATAGTCCTTATCAAGTAATTCAGAAACAGTTTTATCCTTTAAAGATGTTACCTTGACTGACTCAGTATTTTCTAAATGCCCATCTAAATCTTTTTCTTTGAATCTCTCAAAGCCTGTTGTTTTAATTTTCTCAATTTTTACTCTATCAATCACAATATCAGGAACAATTCCTTTTGCTTGAATTGAATGCCCATTAGGGGTGTAATAACGAGCGGTAGTAACCTTAATCGCCCCACCATTATTTAAAGGCATTAGTGTTTGAACCGAGCCTTTACCAAAGCTTTCTCTACCTATGATTAAAGCTCGTTTATGGTCTTGTAATGCCCCCGCAACGATTTCAGACGCAGAAGCAGAACCTTCATTTATTAAGACAACAATAGGCAATCCTTTCATGGCATCGCCCTCTTTTGCTTCAAAAGTAATTTTAGAGCTTTTATTTCTTCCTTCGGTATAAACAATCAACCCATCACTCAAAAAAGAATCAGAAACTTCTACCGCGGCTCTTAATACGCCCCCTGGGTTATTTCTTAAATCGAGCACTAGACCATTTAAAGACTGCTTATTTTCTTCTTCTAATGTTGATATTGCTTTTAATAAATCTCCACCAGTCCTTAATTGAAACTGACTAATACGAACATAACCGATATTGCTCATCAATAACTTTTGCTTCACGCTCGTCGTTTTAATAATTGCACGGGTCAACTCAAGAACAAGGGGTTTACCTTCTCCCTCTCTTAAAATAGTTAGTTTAATTTTTGTGCCGGGTTTTCCACGCATAATTTTAATTGTTTCCATAAGGGTTTTACCCTTAACCCTCTGATCATCAAGTTTAATAACAAGATCACCTGAAAGAATGCCTGCCCTTTTCGCAGGGGTGTCATCAATTGGAGAAACTATTTTAATTAGCCCGTTTTCCATCGCGACTTCCATTCCTAAGCCACCAAAATCACCAGTGGTATGCTCTTCCATTTTCTTAAAATTTTTAGGGGGAAGATAAGCTGAATGAGGGTCTAGATTAGATAACATTCCACTAATCGCACCTTCAAGCAGTTTTTTATCATCGACGGGTTCGACATAATGTTTAGAAATTCTTTCGTACACTTCAACAAAGGATCTCAACTCACTAAGAGGTAAATTTATTTCATTGTTAACCGAACCGGAAGTATCATCCAAAACATTTTTAGCTAAAACGCTAGTTCCTAGAACTAAAATAACACCTAAAATAGTTCCAAAAGTAACCCAAGACATTTTCTTTAAAATAGACATATTCACTTAATTCCCACCAAACCCATGATTTTTAAAGAAGAGCTTAACAACCGCGATTAGATTTTTTCAATTAAACCTCTAATCGTAAATATTAAGCTCTTCCTTAGACATACACCCTGATAATTTTTCCAAAAACGATCAGAAGCATAATATTAAAATATTTTTACAATTATAAAGTAACTTTAAGTAACATTAGTAAAGTATTTAATTTAAAATTAACGAAAACGACCTAAGTTTAAAAAATAAAACATATAACAGCATTAAATCAAAGGTGGCTCCATGTATCCAACAGAACTAACAATGAAAGAAGAAAATATTGAAAAAGCATCTAAAGCATTAAAAGCAATGGGGCATCCACTAAGATTAAAAATCCTTTGTGTTATCGGTAGTGAAGAGCTTCCCGTTATGGAAATCGTTTCAAAAGTAGGGACGACCCAAAGCAACATTTCTCAACACATAGATATTTTACGAGAGAAAGACATTATTGTATCAAGAAGAGATGGCTCTAAAATATTGTGTAAAGTAAAAGATTTACAAATATTAAAGTTATTACAATCTATGCAAGAAACATTTTGTGGCGTCTAAAAATAAACCTAAAGAACAGATCGAACAGACCCTAATATATTAACCCAAAAGCTGGTTATTCATAAAAAATGCCTTAGAGGGGTGCCCCTGGCATTTTTTCATTCTGGGCGGTTTGTTAGAAAGACTTCCGTTAACAATAACTTGTTATTATTTTGAGTAAAAATAGAATACCGCGCTAATTTATCATTTATTTTAGATATTTTAAACTCAGTGCGTTTGATTTTTTTTAAATTGAATAATATCTCTCCAAGCGGTTGAGTGCCTAATTTTTTAATCGCAAACCACGCATTCCCACTGGTTAAATCTTCTATTACGGTTCGTGCATAAAGTAACTTTTGTTCGTCTGATTTTAAAACAACACAACGAATCCACGCTTTTTTATTGCGTGCTAAGCCTAGTGCTTGTCGTTCATAATTCAAAGGAATTTCCCAACTTTCTGATAACACTTCTACCCTTAAATTTAGGTGCTCTTTTTTGAATTTAGCAGTTAACGACTGGGGTTCTAGCAAACATGATTTTTCGTGTAAACTCATTTTTAATCGTTGCCATAAACAAGCAGGTTTCCAATGATTTTTTAAGTTATGCCTGCTTATATTCACTTTTATTGCCAATCCATCGTTGTTGTAATATTGCTAAAGTCTCGGGCTGTTGTTTGGTTATTATTTCTGCCCAGTATTTTACGGTAGGAATCAGTTCCGCGTCACGATTTAAATCGGCAATCCTAAATTGTAAGCCACCTGTTTGTTTAGTACCAAGCACTTCCCCTGCCCCACGAATTTTTAAATCTTCTTCCGCTATTTTAAAACCATCGGTGGTGTTTCGCATAATATTTAAGCGTTTAGAACTAGTTTGGCTAAGTGGTGGTTGATACATTAGTACGCAATAACTTTTTTTAGCCCCACGACCAACACGCCCCCGTAATTGGTGTAATTGGGCTAAACCTAGACGCTCCGCATTTTCGATAATCATTAAACTTGCATTCGGTACATTTACGCCGACTTCAATAACCGTGGTGGCAACTAATAAATCTAGCTCGTGAGCTTTAAACGCACGCATAATTTCTATTTTTTCTTTAGCTTTTAAACGCCCGTGAATTAAACCTACTCGCAAGTTAGAATTTTCGATAAACTCTTGTGCGGTTACTTCGGCGGCTTGAGCGATTAACACCTCGGACTCTTCAATCAACGGGCAAACCCAATAGGCTTGTACGCCTTGCTGACATTGTTTGATTAAGTTTTCCATCACCGCTGGCCGTTTTTCATTACTTAGCACAGCGGTATCAACGGGCGTTCTGCCTGGTGGCAATTCATCAATAACGGATAAATCTAAATCGCCATATGCACTCATCGCTAAGGTTCGAGGAATCGGGGTTGCGGTCATAATAAGTTGATGCGGATGTTGGTCGTTATTTTTACCCTTTTCATGCAACGATAAGCGTTGATGTACGCCAAAACGGTGTTGTTCATCAATAATAACTAGCCCTAATTGATTAAACTCAACTGACTCTTGAAACAAAGCATGCGTACCAATCACAACTTGGTACCCCCCCCTGGTGATTTCTTCCAAAGCAGATCGTTTTTCAGCCACCTTCATTCGCCCACTTAACCAACCAATGGTGATTTCTAATGGTTCTAACCATTCGCTAAATTGATTAAGGTGCTGTTCCGCTAAAATTTCTGTTGGTGCCATAACCGCCACTTGAAAACCTGCTTCAGCGGCTTGCACAGCCGCCAAAGCTGCAATAATAGTTTTGCCCGAACCTACATCACCTTGCACTAAGCGTTGCATCGGATGTGGTTGTTGAATATCTTGCTGAATTTCTTGCCAAACTTTCTGTTGTGCATTCGTTAACTCAAACGGTAACGAAGCAAATAATTTATTAATTAAACCACTGCTAGGAAATTGTGGGGCAATAAATTGTTTTTCAACCGCTCGACGCATTTGTAAACTTAATTGTGAGGTTAATAATTCCTCAAAAATTAAGCGTTGTTGTGCAGGGTGACTAAATTGTTTAATTGCGATTAAGTCATCGGTCGGTTGTGGTTCATGCAAGGTTAATAAAGCATCGTTTATTTTAGGTAAACTCATTTCTAGTAACAAGCTACTTTCTAAGGCTTCTGCTAGTGGATATTGTTTTAGTAAAATAATCGCCTGTTTAATTAACTTTAACAAAGTTAACTGCCCTAATCCTTCCGTCATCGGATAAACAGGGGTTAGGGTTTGTTCTAATTCGGGTGGTTTATTCGCATTAAAAACTTGATAAGTTGGGTGAACAATTTCTAACGAACCATTCCAAGAAGCCATTTCACCGTAAGCTCTTAGTTTCATACCGCGTTTAAATTGTTGAGCCTGACGGTGGTGAAAATGAAAAAAACGGCAAGTTAAGCTATTCCCATCACTATCTACTATCGTCACTAATAAACTAGGTTTACGGCTTTGGGTCATGTGTTGGCTAATAATTTCGCCTTCTACCAATGCCTCTTGACCAATAGAGACCTCGCTGAGTGGCGTAATTTTGGTTTTATCTTGATAACGAAGTGGCAAGTGAA
This sequence comes from uncultured Piscirickettsiaceae bacterium, assembly GCA_964388565.1. Classification (GTDB taxonomy): domain Bacteria; phylum Pseudomonadota; class Gammaproteobacteria; order Thiomicrospirales; family Thiomicrospiraceae; genus Hydrogenovibrio. Next base: position 7,114 of record CAYMAW010000060.1, read on the forward strand.
AAAGTAAATCTTGCACATGAAACAGCCCAAGCTTATTGAGCTTTTCAACCAACTTTTCGCCGACACCTTTTAGTGAGGTTAGTTTTTGTTCGGCTAGCATAAAAAAAATTTAGCAATCATTTTAATATAGCATCCTTCAGCCAAGTAATACTTTAATTTTGTT
>CAYMAW010000061.1:0-7188 GCA_964388565.1 uncultured Piscirickettsiaceae bacterium
GAAGTGCTAACTATCCTTGCGGATACAGCAATTCGAGCAGAAGACTTAGATCAAGCAAAAGCTGAAGAAGCCAAGCGTCAAGCTAAAGATGCAATGGATCAAGCAAAATCTGATACAGATATTGCTAGAGCCCAAGTTGAATTAGCCGAAGCGGTTGCACAAATTCAAACTATCTCTAAACTAAGAGATAGATTGCATAAAACTGGATTAGCTTAATTACATTAATCGTTGATTTTTATTTAAAAAAAGCACCTTATGGTGCTTTTTTTTTGTATAAAATATAGGAAAATAATAATAAAGAGTAAACTTATCATGTCAATTAAAATAATCATTCTTGCTGCAGGGAAGGGTTCAAGAATGAAATCTAGCTTGCCAAAGGTTTTACAGCCTCTTGCAGGGAAGCCTCTTCTTCATCATGTATTAACGACTTCGGGGCAATTAAAGCCAGAAGGAATTACTGCTGTTATTGGTCATGGTTCAGAACTTGTAAAAACATACATGGCTAATTTTAAAAACATTAGTTATGTGGAGCAAACAGAACAATTGGGAACGGGTCATGCAGTTATGCAGGCAGAAAAAATGTATTCTGATGAGGATACTGTTCTTATTTTATATGGCGATGTTCCACTTATTACTAGCGAAACATTGAAATGTTTAATGAGCAAAGTCGATGATAAACAACTGCTTGCTTTGTTGACATTGAAGTTAGATGACCCGACGGGTTATGGGCGAATTGTAAGAGATTCAAATAACCTAATAGAAGCTATTGTTGAGGAAAAAGATGCTAGTGTTGAGCAGAAAGAGATTGGAGAAGTTAATACTGGAATAATGGCTGTAAAAGGGAAATATTTGCGTGTTTGGTTAGATAAATTATCTTGTTTTAATGCGTCCAAGGAATATTATTTAACCGATATTATTGCAATGTGTGTTTCAGATGGTTATATGGTAGCAAGTACTCAGCCTGTATCAGAACAAGAAGTTCTTGGCGTGAATAATAAAAAACAGCTACAAGACTTGGAGCGAGCTTACCAAAAAATGTTAGCAAGAAACCTTATGCTGGACGGTGTTACGATAGCTGATGCTAGTAGAATAGACATTAGAGGGGTTTTAGTTGTTGGTGAGGATGTTTCCATTGATGTTAATGTGGTATTTGAAGGAAGGGTCAGATTAGGTAGAGATGTTACTATTGGAGCTAATTGTATTTTAAAAAATTGTAGCGTGGAGAATGGTGCAACCATTCATCCTTTTACTTATATTGATGGTTCTGAAATAGGCGAAGAATGTGAAATTGGTCCTTATGCTAGAATTAGGCCTGGTACAGAAATTGCCGATAGCGTTAAAATTGGTAATTTTGTAGAAACGAAGAAATCAAAAATAGGTAAGGGCAGTAAGATTAGTCATCTTAGTTATATTGGTGATAGTAAGATTGGTCATTTATGTAATATTGGTGCGGGAACAATTACTTGTAACTATGATGGCGTGAATAAGTATGAAACAATTCTTGGTGATAATGTCTTTATTGGTTCTTCTACTCAGTTAGTTGCACCTGTATCGATTGCCAGTAATGTAACGATTGGTGCAGGTTCAACGATAACCAAAGATATTACCGATTCAGGTCTTACTTTATCTAGGGCGAAACAAATAAGCCTAAAAAACTGGAAAAGACCTGTAAAAACTTATTCTAAGCAAAATGAAAACCCTTTAAAACATTAAACTAGCGAGTTCTAATGCTGTATTTACAAATTGACCCACAAAACATAGAGCCTTTTAAAGAGTTCTTAATTAGTCATGATTGGGAGGTTGCTTCACAAGAAGGTGGTCAAAGTAATTTTATTGGTTGGGCATATATTATTCATATGCAAAAAAAAATGGACGACAAACTTGCCGACGCTTGGTTACATTTTTCTGAAAACATGAGTAAACAAGAGTCTCACATAGAGTTAAATGTGATGGCTAGAGAAGAGTTGACCGTCTTGTTAAAAGAATTTAATGAGCAAGCTTAAGGCTTATATTTCTTTAACTAGGTTAGATAAACCTGTAGGTACTTATCTTGTATTATGGCCAACTTTATTTGCATTATGGTTGGCGGCAGACGGCTTTCCCAGTTGGCGTTTATTGATTGTATTTGTTTTGGGTGCAATCATTATGCGTTCTGCAGGTTGTGTAATTAATGATTATGCGGATCGTAATTTTGATTCCCATGTAGAAAGAACTTGCCATCGTCCAATTGCTTCTGGTTTGATTTCTGCTAAGTCGGCATTGTTATTTTTTGTTTTTTTGTGTTTGATCGCATTTTCTTTGGTTCTAATGCTTAATATTCAAACCATCTTTTGGGCGTTGGGCGCAGTATTTTTAGCTGCACTATATCCTTTTATGAAACGACATACCTATTGGCCACAAGCTTTTTTAGGTGCGGCTTTTGCTTGGGCGATTCCGATGAGTTTTGTCGCGGTTAATAAAGTGGTTCCTAACGAAGCTTGGGTTGTTTTTTTGGTAACGATGGTCTGGGCGATTATTTATGATACTGCCTATGCGATAGGAGATAAAAAGGATGATTTAAAGATTGGTATTAAATCGACGGCTATTTTATTTGGTAGATATACCAATAAAATAATCGGTTTATTCCAAATCGTAATGTTATTACTATTGTTATGGATAGGTCAGTTATTTTATTTGGGTGTAATTTATCATTTCAGTCTTCTAATCGTTTTAATCTTATTTATTTATCATCAGATCTTACTTTCAAAAGAAGATGATACATTGGCGTTTAAAGTCTTTTTAACCAATCATTGGGTATTTCTTATTCTTTGGCTATCTCTAGTGTTAGAAAGTCTTTACTGAAGAACCACTTTTTCAGGAACTTGTGTAATAAACTCCGAATTGAATTCCCAACCTGATTTTTCGATTGATTTAGAAAGTAATTGCAATAGCGTACTTAGAAAATCGGGGTTATAGCCAAATACGATTCCTTCACCCGTTTCAGGTTCTAATAATAAAAGAGGGTGTTCTGTTTCAAAATCTCGAAAAGAAATTTTAGTTAATAAAATTGGATTATCTCCAATAGGGTGGATAAATATTTCATTCTTACTAGCTTGTGTTTCGGCTTTTTTTTCTGTCAATTCAATTGTTTTTTGCCCAGTTTCAACGGCAGGTAGCTTACTTTTAATTGGGGTACCCATAATAGGGTGTTGCCCTTGCAAAATAGGGAGCAGTAATTTTAAATAACGCCTTGTCATCCACGCTAATATTTGATTATTATTTTGGGTTTCAATCGTAAAAAGAACTCTATCTTCAAAGGAAGAGTAGCTAGCGTGTAGTTGTTTTATTGCATCAGACATAATAAATGGTTATTTACTTTTAAATAAAGATTTTTCATTATACCTTTTTCTTGTTTGGGTATTACATCATGAGCTGTTCTTTCTTAAAAATTGCCAGGGGGTAGTAAATAATAACGATTATAGTTAGTCTTCTATAGTAAAATAACTGACTTTATATTTTTTAAAGAAACTATGAAATTTAATTTAATCAATCGTACTGTAATATTTTCTGAACATTGGTCTTTAGTGGCTAGGATTGTTGCCGCACTGTTTGGTGGTTATTTACTTACTTTAAGCTCCTCAATGCTACTATCACAAATCTTTGACATGATTGGTATGGATCGTGTTAACGCAAGCCTCACTGCCATGTTATTAAGTTTTACTATTTATACAGTAATTGTGATTTGGTTTTTTGCCATTGCATCGGTTAAAAAAGTTTGGATGAATCTTATTTTAGGTTTAATGATTACGGTAAGTCTTACATGGCTTATCAGATATTGGAGTTTTTCATGAAGGGTGCTTTTAGTCGTTCAATGTCTTGGTTGCATACTTGGACGGGGCTTGCTTTAGGCTGGTTATTGTTTTTTGTTTTTTTAACGGGGACGGCAGGTTACTTTGACACCGAAATAGATCGCTGGATGCAACCAGAATTGCCGATGACGGCACAAAATGTTCCGCAAGAAGAATTAATCTCTATGGCATTGTTCCATTTAGAAGAGCAGGCCTCTTGGTCTAGCACCTGGCAAATGATTTTACCTAGTCAAAGAAATGATTCCCTTAAAATAGCGTGGAAAAAAGAAGCTTCCCCCATGCCTCGTAAGCATGGAGGAAGTATGCAACGAGAATTCATTAATCATGAAACCAACGAAATAGCTGAAACTAGAGATACTGCAGGTGGTCAAGCCTTATATCGTTTTCATTATCGTTTGCACTATATGCCATCTATTTTCGGATTTTGGCTCGTTGGTTTAGCCAGCATGTTTATGTTGTTAGCAATTGTTACAGGCATAATTATTCATATTAGAATTTTTAAAGACTTTTTTACTTTTCGCCCCAAACAGGGAGCTAAATCTTGGTTAGATGCCCATAGCGTAGTAAGTGTATTAGCGTTACCTTTTCATCTGATGATTACTTATAGTGGGTTGGTTTTTCTTGTCTTTACTTATATGTCGTTCGTGGTGATAGCTAATTATGAAATGGATGAAGTTAAAAATCTCCGTAGTGAAGCTTTTCCAAAACATGCTCCGATCAAACCTGCTGAAATTGAAGCCCCATTGACTTCTTTAATGCCTCTCGTTGTAGAGGCAGAAAAACAGTTTGGTGGCGATAGAATTTATAGCATCACCATTGTTAATCCGAATGATAAAAATGCTGTTGTATCTATACGTCGTCAAAATACTACGCTGTTTGGCAAAGACGATATTGATGAAGTTCAATTTGATGGTGTTACAGGTTCAAAATTAACAAGACAACCGTTAAATAAACCTGAATCGGCTCAAGCAAGAAGTGTTTTTATCGGTTTGCATGAAGGACTTTTTGCTGGAACAGTTATGCGTTGGCTATATTTTATTTCGGGTTTACTTGGCACAATGATGATAGCAACAGGTATGTTGTTATGGGTAGAAAAACGCCGTTTTAAATATGAAAATAAGCAGGCTCCTACAAAAGGTTATATTTTAGTACAACGATTAAATGCAGGGACAATTGTAGGCTTACCAATGGCAATAGCAGTTTATTTTATAGCTAACCGCATGTTACCTTTAGATATTGCCAATCGTGGATCTTGGGAAATTAATGCTTTATTTATTAGTTTAGGCTTGTTTATGGTTTATCCATTTTTGCGACCACTAAAGAAATTTTGGGTAGAAATGCTTATTGGTGCCGCCGCATTATGTTTGTTTGTGCCAATCATAAATGCCCTAACAACCGACAAGCATTTGATCGCCAGTTTTATTGCTAAGGACTGGACTCTATTTAGTTTTGATTTAACAATGTTACTATTTAGTGGCATATTTGTTTTTGCCGCACTTAGAGTGCATCAGAGAAAATCACAACCCGTCAAGAAAAAAACCAGTAGGCGACCAGTATCAAGACAGCCAAAGAAAATATCTGTTGACGGTCAGCCTACACAACCGATTGCCACAAGAATTAGTCTAGTTAAATAATTGAATTGTAGAATAAAATATGATTATCTTTCTCTCCTGTTTAGTTTTTAGTTCTTTAGTCATACTCTCTTTTTCTATGAATAAACATTATCGAGATATTTTTAATAAACCTCTTTCTAAACAAAGTGCCCAATTTATTAAAAGGGCAGGGTGGTTTTTGATGACCTTGAGCGTAGCCCTAGCCATTTATTATTTAGACTTTGGTGTTGGGCTAGCAACTTTTTTTAGTGCATTGGCAGTGGTTGGTTTTATTCATGTATGGCTACTTAGCTATGCGAAACAATACCTACTGCCCCTGGCAATTTTAATGCCTATCTTAAGTTTATTAGTTTTACTATAAGTTTTATTAAGTTCTTTGTTAAGTTTGCTAGAATAGGCTTAATTATTTTTTAATACAACCCGAATTCGCAGATAGGATTTGGATACAGGGTGCTAGCCCTTTTGCTCTAAGGGTTTGCTAAAAATCTTAGTCGCACCCATCGGTTCGGCGAGCATTTTTAGTGAATCCATAGAGTAAAAGGGGTGGTGCACTGTGCCAAATTCCTATCTGCGAATTCGGGTACAAGGAACTTCTAATGAAAATTATTCTTCTAGGTGCACCAGGTGCAGGAAAAGGTACTCAAGCACAATTTTTAACTAAGCAATTTAGTATTCCTCAAATCTCAACAGGCGATATGCTTCGTTCAGCCATTAAAAATGGAACTGAAATGGGTAAAATGGCAAAAGAATTTATGGATGCCGGTAAGTTAGTAACGGATGAAATAATTATCGGTTTAGTTAAAGATCGTATTGTCGAGAGTGACTGTGAAAATGGATTTTTACTAGATGGTTTTCCGCGTACGATTGCCCAAGCAGATGCGCTAGCAGATGCTGGCGTGCAAATTGATGCCGTTATTGAAATAGATGTACCTGATTCAGAAATTGTTAAGCGTATCGGTGGTAGGCGTGTACATAAATGTTCAGGAAGAACTTATCATGTTGTCTATAACCCACCAAAAGTAGAAGGAAAAGATGACGAGACTGGTGAAGAGTTAATTCTGCGAGCAGATGATAAGCCTGAAGTAGTATTAGATCGTTTAAAAGTTTACCATGATCAAACTGCACCACTAATTTCTTACTATCAAACAGTTGCGAAAGAAAATGTGAACTTGAAATATATTGCCGTAGATGGCACTCAAAATATTAGTTTGGTTGAGAAATCAATTTTAAGTAAATTTTAAGGAACTGATTAAAACCATAGTTTGTAATAAAGTTTTAAGCGATTAAATTTTCAAAATTTTCGCTTAAAATTTCTTCTGACCAAAATGTTCCTTGTCCAATTTCGCAACCCCAGTTTTTAAGCGTTAAATAAGTCTTTTCACTTTCGATGCCTGTTGCAATAATACTAGCATCTAAGCTTTTAGTCATTTGAATTAATGCTTTTACCCATTGCTGGCTTTGGGGAGTTCTCATTTGTTTTTGTAGCCATTCGGCATTAAAGCTAAACTCTTGTATTTTCAAGCCACTAAGTAAATTGAGGTCTAAATTATCTAAGCCCAAATCAGTCAATGTTATCTGAAAACCTTGTGAAATCAATGTGTTTAAAGTGCCTATCAGCTCTGCATTTAGTTCAGATAATGAAATAGAAAGTTGTAGTTGGTTTTTTGACACGCCAAAGTGAATCATTCTTTTATGAAGTGAACTCGCAATATTTTTTAATTTTTCAT
>CAYMAW010000062.1:0-7106 GCA_964388565.1 uncultured Piscirickettsiaceae bacterium
TTCATAATCGTTAAAATCGTGAGCAGGAGTTATTTTTACACAACCTGTTCCAAATTCCATATCAACATAATCATCGGCAATAATCGGGATTTCTCGACCAACTAGTGGTAAGGTAATAGTTTGACCGATTAAGTCTTGATAGCGTTCATCATCAGGGTGTACCGCAACAGCTTGATCACCAAACATGGTTTCAGGTCGTGTGGTGGCAACCACTAAATGCCCTTTGCCATTGGTAAGCGGGTAGTTGAAATGCCAAAGGTTACCATTTTCTTCGGTTGAAATAACTTCTAAATCGGAAACGGCAGTGTGTAAAACTGGATCCCAGTTTACAAGGCGTTTTCCACGATAAATTAAACCTTCTTTATGTAACCGAACAAATACTTCTTTTACGGATTCAGATAACCCATCGTCCATAGTAAATCGCTCACGACTCCAATCTGGTGACGCCCCTAAACGGCGAAGTTGTTTGGTAATTGTATTGCCAGATTCAGCTTTCCAGTCCCAAATTTTTTCAATAAATTTTTCGCGCCCTAAATCATGGCGGGTAACACCGTCAGCGGCGAGTTGTCTTTCAACCACCATTTGGGTAGCAATACCTGCGTGGTCTGTGCCAGGTTGCCAAAGCGTTTCATCACCTTTCATGCGATGATAACGAATTAAGGTATCCATGATAGTGTCTTGAAAGGCATGCCCCATGTGTAACGAGCCTGTTACATTGGGTGGTGGAATCATGATGGAATAGCTTTCACCTGTTGTACTTTGAGAGGGGCTAAAATAGCCGTTCTTTTCCCAGTTTTGATACCATTTGGTTTCGATAGATTTAGGCTCGAAATGTTTTTCCATTTTAATTCTTTTCTTTAGTTCTTTAAATTGCAGATAATTATAGCAAATTCAAGTGATATACTAGCCTCTAATGTATAGATTTTTAGGTTAAATTTAATGTCATGTTGTTCGGGCAATAATCGTTGTAAATTTGAGTTTCCTGCAGGGCACCCCTTAGTTGATAATTCGGTAGATTCTCTAGATTCTAAGTATCTGTTTTTACCCTACGGAACCTTGCTAGAAGAGGGAGAGCTAGTTAGGATTTGGACTGAAAATGGACAAACAAAATCTGTTTTAATTGAAAAGAAAACCGCTATTACTGTTACCCCAACAGGGTTAAAAATAACAAATGGCACAGATTTTATACCTTGGCAACTGGTCGCAATGGATTCTAATGTAGAATTAGAGGCATTAAATAACTGGTATTTCCATCCGTTGCATAACCCAGATGAGCCTACGGTAGTATTAAAATTTAAGCATTCTGTAAATGATAAAAGCCTTAAAACTATTTTTTTGGCTTGGCTATATAAAATAAGAAATTTATAACCCCCCCTGGTGATTTTTGTCTATGGCTGTTTTTAAACTCAATAAACTACCTAAAATTGTATTAGCAATATTTATACAGCTAATGGTATTTATGTCGATATTTGTTTTAATTCGTTTTTTACCCCCGTTTATTTCTCCGCCTTATAATTTGTTTTTTTTGACTTTATTAATAGGTGTAATAGCGAGTTTAATCAGTGCAATTATAAAAATGCCGAAATGGTGGATAGGGTTGCAACTGCTGTTTCCCGTTGTAATTTACAGTGCTATTCAGTTAAGTATTAATCCAATTTATTATTTGGTCGTGTTTATTTTATTATGGTTGGTTTTTTCTAACTCTTTTGGTAATCGAGTACCCTTGTATTTAACCAACAATAAAACAAGGCAAGCCCTAGCTAAATTAATAGAAAATATAGAAACCGTTAAATTTATTGACCTAGGTTCAGGGTTAGGTGGTAATGTGGTCTATATGGCAAAACAAGCGAACATAATTCAGTCTTTAGGGGTAGAGACCGCACCGATACCTTATATTATTTCAAAAATAAATAGTTTAATAAACGGTGGTGAAATTATTGCACAAGATATTTGGAAGACACCACTTGCTAATTTTAATGTTATCTACGCATTTCTATCGCCAGAGCCAATGGAAAGGTTATGGGAGAAAATATTAAATGAAATGAGTCGTGACGGCGTATTTATATCAAATAGTTTTGCCGTACCTAATATTGCACCAACGGAAATTTGGGAGCTATCGGATAGCCGAAAAACCCAACTTTATATCTATCGTTTAAAAGAGTTTAAAAAATAAAATTATGAAAAAAATATTACAAATAATATTTACACCTATTCTAAAGTCGCTTGAAAATTCAGAAGGTGATTACCAATATAAATCTTCTCATAGAACTATTCTAGCGGTTATGGGCTGGCTTTTTTTAATCGTCGCAACCGCCGCTTTATATTTTTCAATGCAGGTTGGTGAGTGGGGTGGGTTATTACCCGTTATTTTATTTTCATCAATTGGCTTATTGTGTTTAATTATTGCGTTTGTAGGTAGTGATAAAGCGGTCGCTAAAGTTTGGAGAAATCGTAACGAATAATACAAGTTGAGACTTTTGCCCGAATCCGCAGATTCGGGCTTTGCTCCTAGAAGCAAAAAATGCCAGGGGCACCCCTATTTATCAAGAAATAGAGATAACTTCTCTTTCTAAATGAATACCAAATTTATGACCAATATCTTCTTGAATTTTATTAGCCAGTTTATTTATTTCTTTCCCCGTTGCTCCGCCATAATTGACTAGAAATAGAGAGTGTTGATTAGATACACCTGTTGTTTTTGTAAACTTTTTTCCCTTCCAATCTGCCGCTTCAATTAGCCAAGCGGCAGGTATTTTGTATTCGCCACTAATCATTTTATGGAATGGAATCTCACCAAATTTTTTGGTTAATTCTTCAAGATAATCATGCGAAACCATCGGGTTTTTAAAAAAGCTTCCAGCATTGCCGAATATACTTGGATCTGGTAGTTTTTTCTGACGAATCTCAATGACCGCATCAAATATTATTTTAGGCGTCAATTCTTTCTTTTTATAGTTAGCAAGAGCTTTTTTTAACGGTGCGTAGGTTAAATTTGGGTGTCCAAACGGCATTTTTTTTAAGCGAAAAGTGACCCTATGTATCAATAGTTTATTTTCATACTGTGTTTTAAACACACTGCTTCGATACTCAAATTGGCAGTCAGCATGTTTAAATTTGAATCGTTCACCTGTAAATAAATTTAAGGTTTGCACACTGGTAATAAAATCTCTAGCTTCAACATCATACGCCCCAATATTTTGCACGGGGGCAGCACCGACTGTACCTGGAATGTAAGCAAGGTTTTCTAACCCCCAAAGATTATTATCTACCGTATATTTAACGAGATCATGCCACTCTAGCCCCGCACCAACAGATAGCCAAACATTCTCTTCATCTTCTTTTACTTGTACGATTTTTTTAAATCGACAGCTAACAACCACCTTATCCAAATCTTTTTTAAATAAAAGGTTACTTGCTCCACCAATAATTACCCAAGGTAAAGAGGCAAGTTTTAAATCTGAACGCAGCGTTATAATGTCTGATTGTCTTTCTATTTCAACAAAATATTTTGCTTTTATATCAATTTTAAAAGTGTTTCGGTCTTTTAAAGAGTAGTTGGCTTGAATTCGCATAAATGCCTGTTATAATTTTTAGATTACAGTAAATTATAAGGACTTTTTATGTCGGTGTCATCTAAAACAGCAACTGAATCCTCATCTGTTTGGTCGTCCCAAACAATATTTATCATGGCTGCGGTCGGTTCAGCGGTTGGTTTAGGTAATTTATGGAAGTTTCCATACATTACAGGAGAAAATGGTGGCGGTGCATTTGTACTGGTTTATTTAGGTTGTGTATTGTTAGTGGGCTTGCCCGTTTTAATGGCGGAAATAGGCTTGGGAAGACGCGGAGCAGCTAGTCCACCAGAGGCGATGCGAAAATTAGCAACTGAAAACGGCGCATCAAAAATTTGGTGGTTGCTTGGTTTTAATGGTATTTTGGCTGGCGTGCTTATTTTATCTTTTTATACCGTTATCGCAGGCTGGGCGGGTGCTTACTTTATTGATAGCTTAAAAGGCACCTTTAATAATATCAATGCAGAGCAAGCAGGGTTACATTTTGATGAATTAATTTCAAGCCCTTTAACACTATTGTTTTGGCATACGGTTATTATGCTGACAACGATTGTTGTGGTAGCAAAGGGATTAAAAAACGGAATTGAAAAAGCAATCATATATATGATGCCAGTGCTATTGATTTTACTACTTATTTTGCTTGGCTATGCGATGACCCTTTCAGGATTTGGGCAAAGTTTAACCTTTTTATTTGAACCCGACTTTTCAAAATTAACTTGGAATGCGGTACTTATTGCAATGGGACACGCTTTTTTTACCCTAAGTATAGGGCTTGGAACGATGATGGTTTACGGCTCATATCTTTCTAAAAAGCATTCTATTGTAAAAGCTTCTATTTGGATCTCATTTGCTGATACTGCGGTTGCATTAATTGCAGGGATGATCATTTTTTCAATTGTATTTTCAAACGGTTTAGAAGCAGGGTCAGGGCCAGGTTTATTATTTCAAACTCTACCCGTTGCTTTTGGTCAAATGATGGGCGGTTGGTTTTTTGGCACTTTATTTTTTGGCTTAGTCGTGATTGCAGCATTTAGTTCAGCTATTTCATTAATTGAACCTGCCATTAGTTGGTTGATAGATCGTTGGAATATGACACGAATTAAAGCAACTTGGCTACTTGGTGGGCTAACTTGGTTAGTTGGCGTCGGTAGCGTATTATCGTTTAATGACTGGAGTGAAGTGCATCTACTAGAAGGTAAAACCATTTTTGATACGATTGACTTTATTACCACCAATATAATGTTGCCATTAGGTGGATTATTTATGGCGATTTTCTTTGGTTGGCTATTAACTAAAAAGCAAGTTCAAGATGAACTGAATCTTAAAGAAATTAAGCTAGTAATATTTTTAAATGTTTTAAAATATATTACGCCTATTGCAGTGTCAATTGTTTTTGTTTCAAATTTACTTTAAAAAGAGAGCGTTTGGGTGAAAAATCATACTAAAAATATCCCTGCTCTTGTTACAGTGGTGATGCTAATTACTTTTATTAGTGCTATTTGGTATACCAAAAATACGCTAAATGATGAATTCGAGAAAGCTGAAGAAAAAGCATCAACCATGTCAGCCAAAGCAACCGCATCAGAAATTGAAAGCTATTTAAAAGGTGTAGAAACAGCTAATCTAACCTAGTTAGCGAGTCCTCTAAAGGTTTTCTAATTAGGTCGTTAGGTAAACAGTTTTCATCAATATTACCGATATACAAAGCACCAATAATTTCAATGTTAGACTTATCAATATTTAATAATTGGTAAGTCCTATCATCATTAATAATAGGTCCGGTACTCCATTGCATGCCAATTTTTTGTTGCCACGCCATGAGCTGAAAATTTTGAATTGCACAGGCACAAGCCGCATAATCTTCTTTGCGAGTAATTTTATCATCGGCTAACAACTGGGCAACTAAAATTATTTTTGGGAAGGCATTAAATTTAAGCAAAGCTTTATCGTAAGCATCATTAAACGCATTTGATCCCGTTTTATATTTTTTGCCAGCTCTGTTATCGGCATAAATGTTGGCAAATAGTGGTTGGCTTTCTAAGCCTAAATCATAAAATAACCAAGGTTGCGTCATTTTATGATTGGGAGCGGTGATTGACGCTTCTAAACATTGCGTTATTGCTGTTTCTGAAACAGGGCGTGTAGATTTATCTAAAAATTTGAAACAAGTTCGGCGACTTATAATTAAGTTAAATATAGTTTGGTTGTCCATGATTGAGTTCCTTTTATTTGTTTTTATTTTACAGGTAAATACAGAAGCGTTTATAAAAATCACCAGGGGCAGGTGGCATGGGGTAGAATAGTTTCCTTTGTTTAAAACGACTGAAATAAATTATGATTTTCGAACTTTCCCAAATACGCTCTAAATTTTCAGAAATTTATTTTAAAAGAGGTATATACCTTTTTAAAGAGAATAAAGTTATTTCAGTAGAAATAACCGAAGAAAAAGCACAAAAGCTAAAGTTGACCACTCGTGTTCAAGGCAGTGGAAATAATATTTATCGCCAATACATTAGTTTCCATTTTATGCGCGACAAACTTATCGGTATTTATGGTGACTGCACTTGCCCAGTGGGCGATAACTGTAAACATGTGGTGGCAGGCTGTTTGGCGTATCAAGAGCAAGCACAACCTAAATCAGTTGAAGCACCTGAAGATGAAGATGCATTAGAATTTTCTAGGTGGCTAAAAACTTTTTCAAGGGTGGTTAAAACCAACTTGCCGAATAAAAAAAAAGACGATTGGTTTACCTTTAGTCTATTTAATAATTACGGAATGTCACAAAATTATTCAGAACCTAGTACATACGAAAAAGAACTCGATGTTATTAAACATAGTTATACCGTCAGTGGTAATTTAGCGAAACCTAAGTTTATTAAATTATCGACCTTTTTTTCTAATACAGGTACTTACGGTTTAGCAAGTAACCAAGCTAAATTTATAGCGAAGTTATTGGACGGTTGTGTCGATAACTACAGTTATAGAACAGGGATAACTTTTGAAAATGAAATTGGTTATACGGTGTTATCCGAGTTAATTAAACGAGGCGTAGCACATTATAAAAAACAAGACTTGCCTTTGAATTGGTCAAAAGAAGCCTACTCACTTGAAATAGATTATAAAAAAATAGCCAAAGAATACTCGCTTAGTTTACCTATTCCTAAGAGCTGTTTTCTAGTATTGTGTGAACCTCCTATCCTGATTAATACTGACACTAAGCAAGCCCAAATGGTCAAGTCACCCCTAAGCGGAAATTCATTGGAGCAGTTATTAAAAATCCCCAAAATAACAAAAATGAAACAGCTAGACTCACTATTAGATTTGTTCACTGAAGAAAATAATTTAAGAACAAAAAAAACGCCAGAAAGGGCTTTACCCCTACCTGTTATAGGCGATTTTAAAGTCGTGGTGATTAATGAAAACCCTCAACCTGTTTTAAGGTTTCATGATGCTAGCCAGCTATTGCTTGGTGTAGTTTTTAAATATGGCGATCTAATGCTTCCATCAAGTGACGAAGCGACTACCTTGACAAAA
>CAYMAW010000063.1:0-6911 GCA_964388565.1 uncultured Piscirickettsiaceae bacterium
CAAGTTAATGAAATGTTGAAATCAAAACTAAGCTAAAGACTAAAAATCACCAGGTGCCCCCCCCCTGGCATTTTTTTACAAACTAAAGTGTTTATTAGACTTGAAAATGTATAAATAAACCTTATATTAGTTATTAATAAATATTTATCATATGTATCACAAGGAGAGAAAGTTATGAAAAGAATGGGTTTATTCTTATTAACAAACATTGCCGTTATAGCGGTAGCAATGATTACCATGAACCTGCTAGGTGTAGGCAATTACATGGAAGGCACCAGTCTTAACTTAGGCAATTTATTTGCTTTTGCAGCTATCTTTGGTTTTGCAGGATCGTTTGTCTCTTTGGCAATGTCAAAGTGGATTGCAAAAATGACCACGGGCGCAAAAGTAATTGAAGAGCCTAAAAATGCAGACGAACAATGGTTGTTTGATACCATCGCTCGTCAAGCTGCAAAAGCAGGAATTAAAGCCCCTGAAATAGCCGTTTATGACTCCCCAGAGCCGAATGCTTTTGCAACAGGAATGCGTAAAAATGCAGCGTTGGTAGCCGTATCAACAGGTCTAATGCGTAGCATGCGTCAAAATGAAGTTGAAGCCGTTCTTGGTCATGAAATTGCCCATGTTGCCAATGGTGATATGATTACAATGGCACTATTACAAGGTGTATTAAATACCTTTGTTATTTTCTTCGCTAAAATTGTTGCTTGGGTTGTTGACAGAGTTGTGTTGAAAAATGAAAGTTCTGGACATAGCATCGTTTTTATTATTGTCGATATTATCGCACAAATTTTATTTGGAATTTTAGCCAGTATGGTTGCCATGTGGTTCTCAAGAAAAAGAGAATTTCATGCCGATAATGGTGGGGCATATTTAGCAGGTAAAGAAAATATGATTGCCGCATTGCGTCGTTTACAGACCATGCAACCGGGTGAATTACCAGAACAAATGGCAGCATTTGGCATTTCAGGTAAGAAGTCTAGTTTTTCTGATCTATTCAGTTCTCACCCTCCTTTGGAAGATAGAATTGCTTTTTTAGAAAATACGACAGAATCCCAGTTAAAAATAGCTTAGTATTTAATATTCCTTAAAATAAAAAAAGCCCTGTTTAAGTTTTTCTTAAACAGGGCTTTTTTGTTTGTTTTTTTAGGTAGATAAAATTATAATCTAGCACTAGCCTCGTCGCGAATGCGTTTAATCATATGGTATAAGCCCGTTGAACGGTTTGACGAAAGGTGTTGGATTAATCCAATTTCACCTAAAAAATCGAGAGGGATTTCACTGACTTCTTTTGCTGTTCGATTATTATAAAATTTTAATAAAAGAGCAATTAGCCCTGAAACGATGGTTGCATCAGAGGTAGCTTGTAAATTTAAAACACCATCTCTTTCTTCAATATGAATCCAAACCTGTGATTGGCAACCGTGGATACGGTTTTCTTCAGTTTTAAACTCATCAGGCATTGCTTGTAGAGTTTTTCCCATATCAATTAAGTACTTGTACCTATCCTTCCAGTTTTCAAAATGAGTGAATCGCTTGACCAGATCCTGTTGGATCTCTTGATAAGTTTTTTCTATAGACACAATAAAATCTCTTTTGTTTTTTTTTGTGTATTTTACACACTAATTGTCGGTAAAATAGACCAAAATATCTTAAGGAAATATAATCATGAAAAAAGAAACTCTTTCTAGGCGTTCTTTACTAAAATCCAGCTTAACTGCGTCCATCTCTCTTGTTATTGGTAGTGCTTTAAATCCGCTTTATGCAAATGATGAGATGGCATTCAAAGGGCCAGCTGTTCCTGATGTTGATGCCGTTAAAGTGGGTAGTCGTTGTTATTATGTTCCTGCGTTAGGATCAATGCCTTCGCATGAAAATTTTGGTTTTTTTAGCAACCCTTCTTTTATCGTCACTTCTAAAGGTGTGGTTGTGATTGATACCGGTAGTTCGGTTCAAATAGGGGAAATGGTTTTACGCCAAATTAAAAAAGTAACCGATAAGCCTGTTATTAAAGTCATTAATACGCACTTTCATGGTGATCATTGGTTAGGAAATCATGCGTTTATTACCGCTAATCCAGATGTAAAAATTTATGCTCATCAAAATACCATAAAATCCTTGAAGGGTGGGGCAGATAAGTTTTGGTTTGACTTTATGCAACTAGAAACTAAAAACCAAATTACAGGAACGGTGATGAGTTTGCCTGACCAAACTTTAAATGGGGGCGAAGTTCTTAAGTTGGGCGATACGACTATTAAAATCCATTATTTTGGAAAAATGCATACTGATTCTGATATTTCGGTTGAAATTGTTGAAGATAAAACCATGATTATGGGGGACATGGTCATGCGTCGTATTGCTAACATGGCTGATGGATCTTTTTTAGGAGCAATTAAAGGGCTTGAAAAAATACTTAAACTGCCTGTTGATACCTTCATTCCAATGCATGGAAAACATGAAGGTAAGAAGTTAATAGAAGATAATAAAAAGTTTATGGAAGTGGTTTACCATGAAACAGCTAAACTCTATGATGAAGATGGCTTGTCTGATTTTGAAATTAAACCTAAATTGATGGAGCATCCATTTATGAAAAAAGAAGCAAGTAAATGGCCCGGTTACAATGTTTCATTAGGCGGTTTTGTCGTCGTTGCAATAAAAGAATTTGAAGAAAATATGTTCTAGAGCAAAAGGATTTCAACGGTTAGAGTCTTTTTTAGTCAGAAAACTCCAAAAATATCTTTCAGCCAGTTAGGTATTTTTTCGTTTCCATGCAAGGTTAAGGCATCAAAACGCATGGAGTGATTTTGTAATTCGGTATTTTTTGAAAGGTATGCGTTAGCACAAAGTATTATTTTTTTTTGTTTACTTGGCGTGATGTAATCTAATGCATTGCCATGGTCGGTATTTTTTCGGTATTTTACTTCAAAGAAGATCAGAGTTTTACTTTTATCTATTCCGATAATATCAATTTCACCGCCTTTACAGTGGTAATTCATGCTTAATATTCTAACACCTTGTTTTTTAAGCCAGTCGGCAGAAAGGCGTTCTTTTTCAGCTCCTTTTTGTTGGCTTAGCCATCCCATTGTTATTTGGCAATACCTGTTCTATTATATTTAGCCCAGACATAATAGTTTTCATAATTTAAACCGTTTTTAGTTAGTCTTCCCGTCATGCCTTTATCTACGCAGGAGCCAGGAGTAAATAAATGTTGGTTTGTCGCAATAGTAAAGCTATCCCAACCAAAAGCTTCTAGTTTAGAGGTAAGGTTAGATGGTTTAATTGCGGCAGGGTAGGTAGGGAATCTAATACCTTTTAAATCCTCGTTGGGTTTCGTTCTTGTCATTTTTGTGGGGGTTAGTTTAGAAGAACCATAGGTTGGTGTTTTTAGATTAAAAAATTTAAATTGAGGTTGAAATACGGCAATATGTTTACTGTCTCCCAACAGTAAAACTGCATCTAAATCTTGGCGAACTCTAGGAGTAAAGTGTATCTTCCTTTTTAGGAGCCAACGAATATTGTTTTTTCTTTGTGAGCTTTCTTTCTCGTTAATTAACCTTGCTAGCGACTCTCGGTAGTTGGTTTTTTTATTTGAATAGTCTTTGACGGTTACATTATGACCAAGCGTTTGTCGCCAGATACCAGAAACTTCGTTTGAAAGTTGAGTGTCTGAATTTTTATCACTAGTGAGTATGGCAATGTTTTTATACTGTTTTTCTTTGAATTTATTTACAATTAGCATCCCTTCGGTACTTGAATTGTAAGAGAAGTTAGATAAGATTCCACTATTTAGTGCAACTATTCTGTCTAGTTTAATGTCTGGTTCAGAGGTAGCTAAAGATTGAATAGTTTCTTTTTTTAATGGACCTATTATAAAATCAGCGCCCTCTGAGGTGGCTTTTTTGTAAACTTCGTTGACTTGGCTCTGGTCTGAAGTATCGTAAAATTTAATGGAAATGTTTGGGTGGTTTTTCATTTTATTTTTAAGTATTCCATTTCTTATTTGCTGGCTAATCAGGCGATAATTTCCTGTTAGAGGTAGAAAAACAGCTACCTTGTTTACCGTTATTGTAGGAATGACTTGTACCATATTTAATTTTTTGAGTAGCTCTTTTGATAGGTGAGCATTAAATATAGCGTAAGGATTAAACTCTAAACTATCTTTTAAAGATTGCTTTTGGTCGATCTTATTAAGATTTTCAATATCTATAAACTCAAACCAATCCGCTAAATCAACATCTTTAGGGTGTTTGGTAATGCTGTGTAATTGCTCTTTTTTGGGAACGGATTTTAATGTTTGCCAAATGTTTTGTTCAATCTCAATTTGCTTGGAAGCTTTGGTTCTTGCCCATAATTCAGTTGCGTAGTATAGGTATTGAGACCAGTTTCGGTTTTTATTATGTTTTAAAATGGATGCACGGAGTTCTAGCACAGTTTTATTCTTAATATTTTCTTTGCCATTCTGCCCCATAATTTTTATGGGATCAGGCTTGGACTTGTTGTGTATGGTAGATTGCTTGCTACAACTAGATAGCAGAAGTAATAGTAGTATTGTCGATATAGGGTAAAATGTATTTTTCATAGGATAATTATACAATGGTTAAAAAGGTTTTGTTTTGAAAAAAAATAATGAAGTAGATTCGGGGACGCTATTTATTGTCGCAACGCCTATTGGTAACTTAAAAGATATTACGCTACGCGCCCTTGAAATATTAGAAATGGTTGATTGGATAGGCTGTGAAGATACCCGACACTCCGTGCATTTGTTAAGACATTATGGTATTAATAAACCACTAATTAGTGTACATGATCACAATGAACAACAACGCAAAACGGAATTATTACTTAAATTGCAAAAAGGTGAAAATGGTGCGTTGATTTCAGATGCTGGAACACCGTTGATTAATGACCCAGGTTATCATGTGGTTACTTTTATGCGTGAAAATGGAATCAATGTTGTACCTTTACCAGGTTGTTCTGCCATTGTAGCGGCATTATCTGCCGCAGGAATGCCGACGGACAAGTTTTCATTTGAAGGGTTTTTACCTGCAAAGACACAAAAAAAACACAACGCTTTAGCGTTGGTTGTTGAAGAAAAACGGACGATGGTTTTTTACGAGTCCCCTCACAGGATAATGGAAACATTGAGCGTTATGGCGGAAGTTTTTGGTAAACAAAGAAAAATGACGGTTGCTAAAGAGTTAACGAAACAATTTGAACGCTTTATTTCGGGTAGTATTCAAGAGGTAATTGACATACTTATTGAAAATTCAGATTGGGTACGAGGAGAATTTGTAATTATTGTGCAGGGCGGTGAAAAAATCGTTGTAGTTGAGGATTACGAGCCTCTCATGCACATTTTAATTCAGCAATCTTTACCTGTTAAGCAGATTTCAGAAATTGTTTCTGCTCAATACGGGGTAAAGAAAAAAATAGTATATCAAGCGGTACTGGACACCAAAAAAAATGCTAGCGACTCAGGATTATAATGATTTAATGCTTTTTGAGTTCGCGTAGCAGGCTCTTCTCCGCTTTGTTGAGTGAAAAAGATTTACGAATTTACAGAAAAGAACTTGCTTAATCTTCGATGGTCATGTTTTTCTATGAGTTTAATGCCCCTTATAGTGAAAAAGAACGGATTAAACTACAAGGCTTTAAGCATGTTTTAAATGTGAAATTAAGAGAAAAAATCAGAGAAGATAAGTCAGGAACTTATGGTGTAAATGTTGCAACTAATCTTTCTCGTATGCCGTATGAAAATGCCTTATTATCAATTATGTTTGATTGTGAACCTCGTAGAAGGGAAGAGCTATCGGGTTATGTTAGGCAAGTATTATCAGAACTTAGCGAAAAAGAAGTGGATGAAAAATATATACAATCCTATGTTAAAGAAAGACGCCAAAATCTAAAAGAGAATCTTAAACAACGAGGTTTTTGGTTGGGTCATTTAATTGATTATGTATTTTACGAAGATGATTTAGCAGAAATTTATAAATATGAATCCTACTACCAATCAATTACCACAGAGGACATAAAGCAAACAGCAAATTTGTTTTTAAACTCACCTAACACTATTTATGGTCAGCTTAATCCACGAGTATCTGATTAAGTTATTCAGTAACACAACCTAACTACCCCCCCCTGGCAATTTTTGTTTTGGGGGCTTTTAAACCAAGTAGCAAAAATTGCCAGGGGGGGGGCTAAAACAGTTTCTCCTTAAGCCTTATTTAAAGCTTTTGTTGATATGCTGGTTAAATTGTTCGACATTTTTAAAGCCAACCACGCGTTGGCTTTTTATTTCTTGTCCGTTTTTGAAGAATAGAATAGCTGGTGGTCCAACTATTCCTAAGCTTTTCATTAGAGCTTTATCTATATCATTATTGTCTGTTACATCTGATTTTAATAGCGTTACATTGGCTAAATTTTGATGAACGCTTGGGTCGCTAAAAGTAAACTTTTCCATTTCTTTACAGCTAATGCACCAGTCGGCGTAGAAGTCGAGCATAACCAGTTTATTTTCGGCAATGCTTTTATTAACATCACTGATAGATTTTATTTTTTGAAAAGGTAGCTTTTCGGTATTTGTTGAGGTTTGTGAACTACCCCCGCCTTGCAATACTTTTAGTGGTTGTAGTAAATCTTTGCTACCTGCTGACATACCTATGACGATAATTACACCGTAGATAAATAGGATTAAGCCAATTGATTTACCCAGTTTTGTCCAACCTGTTTTACTTTCGGTGGTATTAAATGCACCAAGGTAAACGGCTGACCCGATTAGTAGGGCAGACCAAAGACCTAAAATAATCGGTGCGGGTAATATTCTTTCTGCCATCCATAATGCAATCCCTAACAGCATCACACCAAAAATAGCTTTAACTTTATCCATCCATGCTCCCGCTTTTGGAAGCAGTTTA
>CAYMAW010000064.1:0-6810 GCA_964388565.1 uncultured Piscirickettsiaceae bacterium
TTGTTCGAATAGTTCAGCGAAAGATAATTCACTCATGGAAATAGTTACCAAAGTTGTTAGCCGTTTATTTTCTTCAAATGGGTGTATTCAAGAATAATCGGGTTAATCTTGTTTTAAAAAAGTAAAAACAAGTAGTTATAAAAAAAGATCTTCCCAAAAGATCTTTAATAAAAAAATGAGAAATAAGTTGTAAGGCTTATTTCAATATGCCATTATCCCAAAGTGCTTTTTCAGCAATTTGGCAGACTTCTTCAACACTTAATGAAGTCGTGTCTATAATAATGGCATCACTCGCAGAAACTAAAGGAGAAGCAGATCGATTACGATCCCGCTCATCTCTTTGTTCAATGTCTCGAGTTATTTGGTCAATTTTAGCATTAATTCCTTGAAGTTTCAACTGATTAACGCGTCTTTTTGCTCTTTCTTTTGCAGAAGCGGTTAAAAACAATTTCACTTTTGCATTCGGGAATACCATTGATCCCATATCTCTGCCATCTGCAATTAGACCTAATGATTCATTATAAAAAACTTTTTGTCTTTCTAAAAGGGCTTCTCTTACTTCAGGAATGGCGGCAACTTTTGATGCTACCGCGGCGGTTTCTTCATTACGGATTTGTGGCGTAACATCTTTTCCATCATATAAAACTAGCACACCTTCAAAACTAACGGGCAATCTTTCGGCAAGTGCAACAAGTTTATCAACTTCGGTTTCGTCAATATTTTCAATAATAGAGCCATAAGCTAAGGCTCTATATATCGCCCCACTGTCTAATAAAATAGACTGTGTTTTGTCACATAGCCATTGAGATAGTGTTCCTTTACCAACGCCACTCGGACCATCTACGGTAACGATATTGTCCATTAGTTTTCCTTTACACTAGTTAAATTCATACCAATTTTATTCATTAATTCCACAAAAGTTGGGAAGGATGTATTTACATTGGCACAATCATCAATGATTATTTCATTGGTTGCTGTTAATCCTGCAACCGCCATTGCCATTGAAATTCTATGGTCATGATGGCTTAAAATAGTCGCATTTTGCTTGCTTTGTTTTCCACCTGTAATAACCATACCATCTTCAGTCGGTTCTGCTGAAATACCAACGGCATTTAATGCATCAGCCATTACTTGAATTCGGTCAGACTCTTTTACGCGAAGTTCTTCCGCACCCGTCAAGACTGTTTTTCCTGTTGCATGAGAGGCTGCTACAAATAGTACAGGGAATTCATCAATCGCTAAGGGGACTAGTTTTTTAGGAATATTAATCCCTTTTAATTTAGCCGATTTGACATGAAGATCGGCAACAGGTTCGCCGCCTACTATACTTTCATTTTCTAAGGTGATGTCGGCACCCATTAATTTTAAAATATCAATAATGCCGGTTCTTGTTGGGTTAATTCCTACATGTTCAATAACCAAGTCTGCTTCTTCGGCAATAGATGCCGCGACTAAAAAAAAAGCAGCGGAAGAAATGTCTGATGGTACATCAATATCATTCGCAATTAATTTTCCGCCACCTGTTACTGAAACTTTTGTTTGCATGGAGCCTAGTTTCTCAGAAGTGACTTTGTAGCCAAATCCATTCAACATTTTTTCAGTATGATCGCGTGTTGGAGCAGGCTCGATAACGGTAGTTGTTCCTTCTGCGTAAAGTCCTGCAAATAATACACACGATTTTACCTGTGCACTTGCCATTGGCATAATATAATCAATGGCTTTTAACTGGGTATTTTCAGCTATTTGAAGCGGTGGTACCCCCCCCCTGGCAGTTTTTATCTCTGCACCCATTTCAGCAAGAGGATTCGTGACTCTTTTCATTGGTCTTGTTGATAATGATGCGTCGCCAACAAGTTCTGTGCTAAACGATTGCCCTGCTAATATACCTGACATTAAACGCATTGCCGTGCCAGAATTACCCATATCAAGTGGGTTTGACGGTTTTTGTAACCCTCTTAATCCTACGCCTTTAATCGTAATATTAGCATCGACTGGGCCATCAATTTCAACGCCCATATCTTGAAATGCTTTTAGGGTAGCAAGGCTATCGTCCCCTTCTAAGAAGCCTGTTATCTTTGTTGTGCCTTCGGCTAGAGAACCTAACATTATGCTACGGTGTGAAATGGATTTATCGCCAGGTACTCTAATTCTGCCAAATAATTTTCCGCCAGCTTGCACTTTAAATTTTACATTATTACTCATTTTATTTTCCTATCACTTGTTCATCACGCGTTTTTTTCGCATTGCTAAACAGTTGAAATAATTCTTGTTGTTTATTATTTTCGACTAAACCAATTATTTTTGTCAACTCTTGTTGATAATTTTTTAACCATTTAATAATTGCTGTTGAATTATTAATTGTAATATCACGCCACATAAGTGGATCACTTGATGCAATACGACTAAAGTCTTTAAAACCACCTGCCGTGAAATCAAATACCTTTGGTAGTTCTTTGTTATCTGATAATAAATCAACAATAGCAAAAGCCAGTAAATGTGGTAAATGGCTACTTGCCGCTAACACTTCATCGTGTTCTTCTGCAGACATTTCGACAATTTCAGCCCCTAAAAACAGCCATAAGTCTCTAACTTGTTTTAAAGCAGTCGTATCCGTTGAAGAGGTTGGCGTTAAGATTACTTTATGATTTTCATATAGATGACTATCTGCGGCCTCCACTCCACTTTGCTCTTTCCCTGCTATAGGGTGGGCAGGCACAAACCGATTAAACGATTCTCCAAAAACGGATTCTACCGCTTGAATAACACTTACTTTAGAACTTCCGGCATCGGTAATAATCGCCGTTGCTTTTATGTGTGGCTTAATCTGTTTAAAAATAGCTAAAAAAGCACCCATGGGGACGGCGATCATAATTAAATCAGCATTTTCAACCGCTTCTTTCATGTCTAATGAATATTGATCAATTACACTTAATTGAACCGCACGAGAGAGCTTGTCGACATTTGTTCCATAGCCGACAATAGAGCCATTAAAGCCTTTTTCTTTCAATCCCTTCGAGAAGGAACCTCCGATTAATCCAACACCAATAATGGTAATATTTTTTATAGTCATTTAATTAGAACTCATTATCTTGTTCATTGCTTCAATAAAATGTGCATTTTCTGTTTTCGTTCCAATGGAAACTCTTAAGTAATTATCCATTCCATAATTATTGACTGGGCGAACGATCACACCAAACTCTAATAATTGTTGATTAATTTCTTTTGCATTTTCGCCGACATTAACACAAACAAAATTCCCAAAAGACGGAATGAATAGCAATAATTTTTCTTTAAAAAACTCAGTTAACTGCTCCATTCCTTGATTGTTCAGTTGAACAACCTCTTTAACAAAATGAATATCCTCTAAAGCAGAAATAGCAGAGACTTGCGCAAATTGACTAACATTAAACGGAGTTCTAATTTTTTCAATATAGCCGATTATTTCTTCACAAGCCGCAAGATACCCTACTCGCAGTGATGCCAAGCCATAAGCTTTTGAAAAGGTACGAGAGACTATTAAATTAGGATGTTTATCTAAATAGTCTAAGCCATTAATACTAGTATCTTTAGCTACATATTCAAAATATGCTTCGTCTAATACAACCACCACATGCTTAGGTACCTTTGATATAAAGGTTTCCCAGTCACCCTTACGGATTAGCGTTCCAGTTGGGTTGTTAGGGTTTGCAATATAAATTATTTTGGTTTTTTCAGTCACTGCTTTTACCATGGAAAGCAAGTCGTGCCCCCAATTAATGGCAGGAACACAAACAGAGGTCGCCCCAACAACTTGTGCACTAATTGGATAAACTGCAAAAGCATATTGAGAAAAAATAATTTCATCGCCTTTAGCGGCAAATACACGGGCAATTAATTCCAATAATTCATTTGAACCATTACCAATTGAAACTTGCGTATTTTTTATTTTTAAATGTGTTGCCAAAGCCTTTTTTAACTCAAACGCACTACCGTCTGGGTATCTTGAAATATCCGCTAATAAGTCTTGAATTGATTTTTTTACTTTTGGGCTACAACCTAACGGATTTTCGTTTGATGCTAACTTTGAAATACGACTTAAGTTTAACTCTCGTTGTAACTCTGAAATGGGCTTACCTGGTACATAAGGTTTTATGTTCGCTATTTGTGGCTGGATTTGTTTATCAAATAATGGCATATATTAAGGTTTTTTACTGTTTTATTTAGTGAAAGGAGAGGTTGGAAAAGAACCTAATAATTTAAAAAACACGGTTTTTGATTTGATTTCAGTCAATGCCGCGTTAAGATTCTCTTCATCTTGGTGCCCTGCCACATCAATAAAAAATAAATAGTCCCACTTCACATCACATGATGGAACAGAAATAATTCTTTTCATTGAAATATCACGGCTAGCAAAACTTTCGAGAACATCCATTAAAGAACCAGATTGATTCGGCATAGATAAAATCATCGCGGTTTTATCTTCACCACTCATATCGGTATCTTCACTGCCCACGACCCAAAACTTGGTAGTGTTATCTTTTTGATCTTCAATGTTAGATTCTATTATATTAAGTTCATATAATTGTGCCGCCTGTTCAGAAGCAATCGCCCCTAAACTAGCATCAGAGTTTGCCATTTGTGCCGCTAAGGCATTAGAATTTACGGTTTCAACCGTTGCCCAAGGCATATTATTTTGTAACCAAATTTCACATTGACCTAATGCTTGCTGATGAGCAATCACTTTCACTATCTTAGTTAAGTCGTTGTTTTTAGATAGTAAGCAATGGTGTATTTCTAATTCAATCTCACCCGTTATTTTTAAACTTGTATTAATTAACGCATTTTGAGTTTGCTTGACAACTCCTTCAGAAGAATTTTCAACGGGCACTAAACCGTAGTTTGCCTCACCTTTTTCAACCGTCTCAAACACTTTTTCAATCGACGAGACGGCATAAGGGTGGGCAAATGAACCGAATTGTTTTAAAACACTGGCGTGAGAATAACTACCTTCTGGTCCTAAATAAGCAACTTTTAACGGCTGTTCTAATGCCAAACAAACCGACATTATTTCTCTAAAAAGACGCATGATGTCATTATCTGATAGCAAGCCATTATTGCGTTTTTTTACTTCTCGTAAAACCTGCGCTTCTCGTTCAGGACGGTAAAAAACGGCTTCAACAGAGCCACCCTGCGTTTTTATATCCGCTACTTTTTGGGCACAAGCCGCTCGTTGACTTAGTAGCTTTTGAACTTGCCTGTCGATTGCGTCAATATCATCTCTAATATTAGTAAGTTGTTGTTTTTCTTGTTCTGAAATATTCATTTATGCCGACTTATACTTTGCTTCAAATGCACTTAAAAAATCAACAAGTGCATCTATACCAGCTTCTGGCATGGCATTATAAATACTTGCGCGCATTCCGCCATAAGCTTTATGCCCTTTTAAATTTAATAACCCCGCTACTTTAGATTCCTCTAAAAACTTGGCCTCCAAATCTGTATTATTAAGCTTGAATGAAACATTCATCCAAGAACGAACATTTGGCTCAACTTCATTATAATATAGGCTTGAAGAATCAATTTTTTTATATAATTTAGTTGCTTTTCGTTCGTTAACTTTAGACATTGCAGAAACGCCACCCTGCTCTTTTATCCATTCAAATACTAGGCCTGCTAAATACCAAGCATAAGTTGAAGGTGTATTAAACATAGAGTCATTATCGGAATAAGTTTGCCAATTCATCAATGATGGAGTGTCATTTCTAGCTCTCCCTAACAGATCTTCTCTAACGATAACAATAGCTAAACCTGCAGGACCAATATTCTTTTGTGAACCTGCGTAAATAATACCGTAATCAGAGACATTAATTGGGCGAGATAAAATAGTAGATGAAAAATCCGAAATAATCGGAATATCTACATCAGGTAAGGATTGAAATTCCACACCTGTAATCGTTTCATTTTGACAAAGATGTAAAAACTTTGCATCACTGCTAAAGTTCATCTCTGAAAAGTCTGGAATATCTGTTTTAGAAGTAGAAACTACATTTACATTGGTAAATTTTGCTGCTTCTTTAATCGCTTTAGCCGACCAAACACCCGTATTAATATAGTCCACGGTGTCTGATTCAGAGACAAGATTAAGTGGAATTGCTGCAAATTGCAATGATGCACCACCATGCGTAAAAATAACTTTATAGTTATCGGGAATAGACATTACTTCACGCAAGTCTGCTTCCATTTTATCCGCAAGCTGCATAAATTCTTTACTACGATGACTTATTTCCATCACCGACATACCTGTATTGTTCCAGTTTAAAAATTCTGCTTGCGCCTTCTTCATCACTGCTTCTGGCAACATAGCTGGACCTGCACTAAAATTGAATATTTTCATCTTTTAGTCATCATTCTCCGTGCTACTGTCATCACTACGCTCAATAACTTGTTTATTATTAAGCCCATTATCATCTTCTTCAACATCTAACAATTCCTCTTCTGCCACATCAACGACGGCAAGACCAACGACTAGTTCACCTTTGCCAACATTGATTAATTTAACACCCTGTGTATTCCTACCCACGACTGAAATTTCAGAAACTCTGGTTCTTACTAGCGTTGCTTTATTGGTAATCAACACGATTTCTTGATCCGTTGTAACTGATACAGAAGAAACAACATTACCATTTCTTTCAGATGTTTTAATTGAAATAACACCCGAACCGCCGCGTTTAATTGTTGAATAATCATCAACTGGCGTACATTTACCAAAGCCGTTTTCAGTCACGGTTAATATTAATGTATCTGGACGAGCTACTTGCATGCTAATAATGG
>CAYMAW010000065.1:0-6774 GCA_964388565.1 uncultured Piscirickettsiaceae bacterium
TTTTTAGGTGAAAGAAGGTGGAATTTAGCCATTTTAATTTGTGCATCCATTTATACAAAGGTCTCACCTTATAGTTTGTACTAAAAAATGACCCCTAATCCGCAAGATTTTAAAAAAACAAAAGAGGCTTTAATCACTCCTCGTAAAGTTTCTCAAAAAATCAAAAAACTTGCTCTACAACTTGAATTAACTGAATTACAAGCAAATATTGTAGCTAGCAGATTAACGGAAGAAGATTTATCTTTAAACGAACTTGCTGACTTAGAAATCATTAAACAAATCGTTAGACCTAAGCTTGCATACTTACAACACCCTAATTTATTAAAAAACTCTGAACAAGCTGCAGAAATCATCGCCGATGCAATTGAATCAAACGGAAAAATTGTTCTTGCCACTGACTATGATACAGATGGTGTCACCTCTGCTTGGATTGCTACAAATGCGTTAATTGAATATTTTAATGTTCCTAGCGAAAGAATTATTCCAATATTAGGCGATAGAAAAAGTGGTTACGGCATAACGGACAAAGTCGTTGATCGAATTTTAGCTATCAATGAGCCTATTGATTTAGTTATCTCTGCTGACCAAGGTTCAAGTGATGAGATAAGTATTAAACGCCTAAAAGAAAAAAATATTCCTGTTTGCGTAACAGATCATCATCAGATTCCTGTCGAAGGAACACCAGAAAGTGCGCTGTGTACCGTTAATCCTCAACAAGATGAATGTCGTTATGACAAATCTATCGCAGGTTGTTTTGTCATTTTTTTAGTCATGAGCCAAGTCCGCTCTGAACTAATTAAACGAGGCTTACTTTCTAAAGACTCTCCAAGTTTAAAAGCATTAACAAGCAATGTTGCGTTAGGTACCGTAGCTGATAGCGTGAGTTTAAAAAGTATCAATAATAGAGCCATCATCAAATCAGGTTTAAACATTATCAACCAACTTAAAGATGTTAGTTGGCAAGCAATTCATGCGTTAAATAATAACAATGAACAGCCTATTAACACTGAATATTTAGGTTTTCAAGTGGCTACCAGAATCAATGCGGCAAGCCGTGTAAGCGATGTTTTAACTGCTTTTCATTTTTTAAACGCTAACTCATTTAATGATGCTCAAGATTTTTTAGATCAATTAAACTTAGACAATCTAAACCGTCGACAACAGCAAGCAGTAATGCTAGAGCAAGCTAAAAATTATGCTAAAAACATTTTTCATAAAAATAAATATAGTATGACGATAAGAATGGATGGTAACGCAGGTATTCAAGGAATTATTGCCTCGAGTATTGGTGAGAAATACGGCTTACCGACTATTGCTATGACTGATTTAAAAGATGGTTTTATTGCGGGTAGTGGCCGAGGAATTATAGCGTCAATTGATTTACGAAAAGCGTTCCAAATAATGTCTGAACAAAAGCCTGATTTATTTAAATCTATGGGAGGGCATAAGGGTGCCGTTGGTTGCATGATTCCAGTCGAACATTTTAATGATTTTAGTGAATTATTTGAAAAGGCAATACAGCAACAAGTAGGAGAAGAGTCGCCTGTTCTTACCGTTGAAACGGATGGAGTGCTTGAAGACTGGCAATTAAACCCAAGTTTAATAGATGAACTTAATCAACTAGAGCCTTATGGTAGAGGATGGGAAAAACCTTTATTTTCAGGTGAGTTCTTTATAGAATCTCTTCGAACAGTCGGAAAAGATAAGAATCACTTATCATTAAAGCTTTCTTTATCAAGTGGAAATAAAACGCTAAATGCGATCTACTTTAACTGCGTCCAAGATGGCGAGATTCCTTTTTATGTTGGAAATGAAATCCGATGTGCATATCAACCTAGCTTAAATGTTTATTATGGAAAAACGAGCCTACAGCTTAAAATACAAACGGCTCAACTTGTTTAACCCCCCCCCCCAACCAAAAAGTGCCAGGGGGGGGGGTATTAAATAACTAGAATTAAAACCTATTTACTAACTAGAGAATCCAAACCATTTTTTAAGTCCGCTTTAATATCATCAATTGATTCTAAGCCTACAGATATTCTAATTAAGTTATCTGTAATGCCTGCTAAAACTCTTTTATCTTCCTCCACCCTACTATGTGTCGTGGTTGCAGGGTGTGTAATACTGGTTTTTGCATCACCTAAATTTGCAGTAATTGACAACATTTTTGTGCCATTTATCACTTTCCAAGCTTCCTTTTTAGCACCTTTTACCCGAAAAGATAATAGACCACCAGAACCTGACTGTTGTTCATTGGCGAGTGAATATTGAGGGTGGCTTTTTAAGCCTAGGTAAAACACTTTCTCGACTGCTGGGTGCTGTTCTAACCATTCTGCTAATTGCAACGCTCGTTTACAGTGTGCTTCCATTCTAATCGATAGCGTTTCTAATCCTTTTAGAAATATCCAGGCATTAAAAGTGCTCATAGTCGGCCCGGCTGTACGCATAAACCCTCTTACTTCTTCTCCGACTAATTCATTTGAACCTATAACGGCTCCACCAATTGCTCTACCCTGCCCGTCAATAAATTTGGTGGCTGAATGGATAACAATATCCGCACCCAATTCAAGTGGTTTTTGTAAAATAGGCGTGCAAAAACAATTATCAACCACTAATAGGGCGTCAGTGTTTTTTGATATTTTAGCAAGTTCTTTAATATCTGCTACTTCGGTAAGGGGGTTAGATGGACTTTCTAAAAACAATATTTTGGTGTGTTTTTGAATTGCATTTTCCCACTCATTTAAGTCTGTTTGAGAAACAAATGTCACTTCAATACCAAACTTAGCGAGATATTTATTGAATAAAACTTTAGTTGTTCCAAAAATACTTTGAGAAGAAACAACATGATCACCAGACTGACAGAGAGCCATAAAAGTTGACAAAATCGCAGACATTCCAGACGCTGTTCCAACACAAGATTCTCCGCCTTCCATTAATGCTAACCTTTCTTCAAAAGCGCGTACAGTAGGGTTCGTAAAACGAGAATAGATATTCCCGATTTCATTTCCACTAAAACGATCCGAAGCTTGCTCCGCTGAATGAAAACGGTAACTAGAAGTCGGAAAAATAGCTTCACTATTTTCTTGTTCTGCCGTTTGAGTATAACCTGCCCTAATAGCTAGCGTTTCGATATCATAATCAGGCTTCATTTTTATCTCCATTATGAATTCCTACGGAAGAATGTTCGGTACTTCGACTGCTTGCTTGAGTCTCATAATTTCTTGCTAATCCAAGTGAAGCTAAATATTCTTCGGTAATATCACCCGTTGCATAACACCCACTAAAACAAGAGGTATCAAAATCAGTAATATCTTTATTTCCCTGCCAAACAGCATCAACCAAATCATCTAAATCTTGATAAAATAATTTGTCTGCACCTATATATTCAGCTATCTCTTCTGTTGTCCGACCATTTGCGACTAGCTCATCAACGGTAGGCATGTCAATCCCGTAAACATAAGGATAACGAACAGCTGGTGCGGCAGAGGCAAAATAAACTTTTTTAGCACCCGCATCTCTTGCCATTTGAACAATTTCTTCTGAAGTTGTTCCCCTAACGATTGAA
The DNA here is from genome assembly GCA_964388565.1 of uncultured Piscirickettsiaceae bacterium. Lineage (GTDB taxonomy): Bacteria > Pseudomonadota > Gammaproteobacteria > Thiomicrospirales > Thiomicrospiraceae > Hydrogenovibrio. Next base: position 3,566 of record CAYMAW010000065.1, read on the forward strand.
TCATCAATCAATAGAACATTTTTTCCTTCAAACTCTAGTGGCACTGCATTTAATTTTTGGCGTACTGATTTTTTACGCAGCGTTTGCCCTGGCATAATAAATGTTCGACCAATATAACGATTTTTAATAAATCCTTCACGGTATTTAACTCCTAGACGATCTGCTACTTGAAGAGCAGAGGTTCGACTGGTATCCGGAATAGGCATAACCACATCAATATCATGGTCTTCCCAACCTTTAATAATTTTATCCGCTAGTTTTTCGCCCATTCTTAAACGAGAACGATATACCGATATATCATCTATCATTGAATCTGGGCGAGCGAAATAAACAAACTCAAAAATACATGGGCTATATTTTGGATTTTCTGCACATTGTTTAAATTCAATGCCACCTTTTTCTGGAATAACGACCGCTTCACCTGGTTTTAAGTCTCTAATTAAAGTAAATTCCGCCGCCAATAGTGCAATGCTTTCTGATGCAACCATGTAAGACTTCGTTCCATCACCATTGTCTTTTTCGCCCACACAAATTGGGCGTAGTGCAAACGCATCTCTAAAGGCAAACAAACCAAAAGAAGGAATAACTCCTACACTAGCATATCCGCCCCTAGCTCTTTTATGGACAACTTCAACGGCCTTAAAAATATCTTCTGCTTCAATATTAAGCTTTTTACACTGCATTAGTTCATGAGCAAAAACATTTAATAAAACCTCGGAATCAGAATTAGTATTCAAATGTCTTAAATCCTGAGAGTACAACTCTTTTCTTAATCCATCTGCATTGGTTAAATTGCCGTTATGTGCCATCGCGATTCCATAAGGAGAGTTCACATAGAATGGTTGTGCTTCGGCACTAGATGAGGAACCTGCCGTTGGATAACGAACATGCCCTATACCAATGTTTCCATGCAAATCTCTCATGTGCCGTGTTCTAAATACATCTTTAACCATGCCGTTATCTTTACGCTGAAAAAGCCGCCCATCTTTGCAAGTTACAATTCCTGCTGCATCTTGTCCACGGTGTTGTAATACAGTTAAAGCATCGTAGATACTTTGATTGACAGGTAAGTTGGAAACAATTCCTACTATTCCGCACATGGCATTCTCTCTTTATTTAGATTTGTTTTTAATTTGTACTAATGTTGTTTTTATATGTAAAAGTTTATTTAAATATTTTTGATCTTTTAACGCGACTTCTTTATCTTCATAAGGTCCAATTCTGACTGAATAATATTTTGATTTTGAAAAGAATTTTATACTAGATTGGTAGGAATATCGAAGTGTATCATGCAATTCTTCGGCCTTTTCTTTACTTTTATAAGCTGCTATTTTAACAATCCAAGTAACTGAATTTATTTTTTTTGTTTTTTTGTCTTCTTGCTTTTTACTGATAAAAACCTTATTTATTTCAACCTTACTGACTTCAGGCTTTGAAGGTAATTTAAGCACTTTTTTGTGAACGGTACTTTTTAATTCTGATAATTTAAACGATCTAGAGACTATTTTCTTTTCGTCTACTTGTTCAGATACCCCATTTGGATTGAATTCAACAGGATTAGCATACCAAATTGGCACAATTATAATCAGTAAAAACAACCAAAAACTCGCACCCGTTAAACGAAATTTGAGTGCGTTTTTTGGATCCAAATCTTGCTCAAAAATCATTTAATATTGATACCTTGCTTTAACAAAGAATTATAACATTGAGAAACAGTAAAAAAAGATCCACTCACAAGAACATCATGTTTATTTTCTTTTATTAAAAACTGTGTTGCCAACTCAATTGAAGGGAATTTATGGATTTGTGAGGTACTCACTCCTAAGTCTAATAATGTTTTTTCTAATACGCTTATCGAGCTTGATCTATCTACATTCAAGTCTGCAATATACCAACTAGAGATAAAGGGTTTAATTTTGGAAACCATTTCAGTATAATCTTTGTCATTTAAAACAGAAAAGATAATATTGCCACTAAATTTTATTTGTTGCAAATACTCCGCTAACACGCCCATTGCTTGAACATTATGTGCAACATCCGCTAACCATGCCTTACCTCCAACATAAAAATGCTCTAAACGACCTGAGTGTTGCACTTTTTGTAAACCTTTTTTAATAGCATCTAAACTAACAGCTAGTTTTGTTGATAAAATTAAGGCGATGACCCCTGCCGCATTTTGAAGCTGAAATTTTCCTTGTAAATTAGGAAAAGGAAGATATTTTAATAATTCATCATTATTTTTAAAGTCCCAACTATCTTTATTTAATTTAAAAGAAAAATCATCTTTAGCATCAACAAGATTAACAGAATTGGATTTGGCATAAGCTGAGATTGATTCTGGAGCATTAGGATCAGAACAAATAGAGAGTTTGTCTTTACGCATAATCCCTGCTTTTTCCACTCCAATAACCTCTCTGTCTGACCCTAACCATTCGACATGATCGACATCTATCGCGGTAATTAAAGAGACATCAGCATCAATAATATTAACCGCATCAAGACGGCCACCTAAACCGACTTCTAAGATAATAATATCTAAATCTTGAGACTCAAAAATAACTAAAGCGGCTAGAGTAGAGAACTCAAAATAAGTTAGCTTAATATTATCATTTTTTTGTCGTGCTTGTTCTATCTTAAAAAAAGCTTTAGTGATTTCTAAATCAGTAGCAAGTTGACCGTTTACTTGAAAACGCTCGTTAAACACCAAAAGATGAGGGGAGGTGTAGCACCCCACATTGTAGCCTTCAGCCTTATAAATAGAGGAAAGCATAGCAACACTTGAACCTTTTCCATTTGTTCCTGCAACAGAAATAACAAATGGCTTGGGATTAAGTAAACCCATCGTTTTAGCGACTTGACTTACTCTAGTCAATCCTAAATCAATTTCTTTAGGGTGAACCGAAAGAAGCCAGTCAATCCAAATATTTAATGGTGTTTTATCTGTAAGTTCCACTTTTAATTTAAGTCGAAACTGTATTTTCAGCTATCACAGGTTCAATCGTTTGCCCTTTTTCATCCGTTTCATTGTCTTTTTTAATTGTTTCATCATATTTTTTATCTGTTTAAACTGGCTGAGCAGATGATTAACATCTTGAGGAGAAGTGCCACTCCCAATTGAAATTCGACGCCTTCTACTACCTCCAATAATCTCTGGCCTACGACGTTCCTCAATTGTCATCGAGTGAATCATAGCTTCAATTTTTGTTATC
>CAYMAW010000066.1:0-6756 GCA_964388565.1 uncultured Piscirickettsiaceae bacterium
ACCCCAACCTTGGCAAGGTTGTGCTCTACCGCTGAGCTATTCCCGCTTTCGTAAAATCAAAATTAATTCGCTGAAACGCACTAATCTTGGTGCGTATTATAGGCTGTAACGAGTAAATTACAAGCCTTTTATTTCACTTTTATGCGTTTTATTTATAAGCGATTGTAAGTTATTATAAATACTCTAAAAAGTATCTATTTATCTTCTTTGGTCGCTTCTTTAATAACTGGGATCGCGGCAATCGTATATTGAACCCATGTATAAACCGTTAAAGCCGTTGCAAAATACAACATTGGAAAACCTAGTTCTCCCCAATTTACGCCCCATAATTCGCCACCGTATAATAACCAAGTTAGTGCGGCTAATTGAGATGCCGTTTTTATTTTACCTAAATTAGAAACGGCGACCAATTCACGGGCATTGTTTTCTGCCATCCATTCTCTTAACGCTGAAATACCTACTTCACGCATCATGATTAAAATGGCAGAAATAGTTACCCATAAATTTTGATATTCAACCGCAACAACAATAAGCGCGGCGGCGACGATAAGCTTGTCTGCAACGGGATCAAGAAATGCCCCTAATTTACTGTCTACATTTAGCTTTCTTGCTAAATAACCATCAAACCAATCTGTTATGGCGGCTATCATAAAAGCTAACCCTGCCCAGAATCGTGCGTCTTCTATTGGCGAATAATATAGGATTATAAATACAGGGATAAGAACAACACGCGACCATGTCATCAGCATTGGTAAAGATTTTAAAAATTTCATTTTTTTTGTAAGCTAATTATTTATATTAGTGGCATTATACAACACTCAAGCCTAGACTTCGCCATGAAAAAAATCGTATATTTTTTGTGCCATTTTTTTAGAAATTCCCTGTACTTTAATTAGCTCTGATACGGCGGCGTTTTGTACATCGTTAATCCCCCCAAAATGAATTAATAATTTTTGACGGGTTTTTGCACCAATTCCAGCAATATCTTCAAGCTTAGAGTGGGTTTGTGCTTTTTGCCTTTTTGCCCGATGGCTGGTGATGGCAAATCGGTGGGCTTCGTCTCTAATGTGGTTAATTAAGTGCAAAGCAATATCATCTGCCATTAAATCAATACCAATCAAATTAGTTGGTGTAAATAATATCTCAAGCCCTGCTTTTCGCCCTTCTCCCTTGGCGACGGACACTAAAGATACCCCCGTTATTTTTAGTTCTTTAAATACTTCTATTGCTTGAGTTAACTGCCCTTTTCCGCCGTCTATTACCACTAAATTCGGCATAGTTTTTTTTTCTTTTTTTAAACGACTATAACGACGGGTAATGACTTGCTTCATTGCCGCATAGTCATCTCCGCCAATAATACCCTCAATATTAAATTTTCGGTAGGCTTGTGTATTAGGCACGCCTTCTGTAAACACAACACAACTGGCAACGGTTTGATTTCCTTGCGTGTGACTAATATCAAAACATTCCATTGCAAGCGGTGGCACGGTTAATCCTAACGATTTTTGTAATGCATTAACCCGATCCATTTGACTTGCTTTTTGGTTTAGATGTTGTTTTAACGCAGATTTAGCATTGGTGTTTGCTAAATTTAATAATCCACTCATTTTTTTTGAATTGGCTAACTTTATCTTAATTTTTTGTTTTGTTTGGGTAAGCTTTTGCTGTTGTAGCCATTGCTCTAGCTCGCCAGAATCATTCAGATTATGTTCGATTAAAACGATAGCTGGAATCGGTAAATTAATATAATGTTGGCTAATAAAAGCGGTGATAACTTCTGTCTCGGTACTTTCTATACCAACTTTAGGAAAACTATTTTGGCTACCCCACAGGTTTCCACCTCGGTACATCATTAATAAAATACAAACTTGATTATTTTGTTGCTCCATCACAATTACATCAAGATCTTGCTTACCTGGCTGACTAATTAAGTGCTGGCTTTGCACGGCTCTTAATGCAGAAATTTTATCTCGATAGCTTCCTGCTTTTTCAAACTCTAAGTTTTCTGCCGCTTTGCCCATCTTCTCGCCCAGCTGTTCAATAACCTCAAAACTTTGCCCGTTTAAAAAAGCTTTAGTATTGAGAATATCTTCATTGTATTGTTGCTCGGTAATAAACCCATCTACACAAGGTGCTGAACAGCGTTTTATTTGATGTTGTAAACATGGGCGTGAGCGATTATTAAATTCGCTTTCTGAACATTGACGAATTCCAAATATTTTTTGCAAACTATCTAATGTTTGATGAACCGCACCTGCGTTAGGGAAAGGGCCAAAATACTTCCCTTCTCGGCGTTTTACACCACGATGATAACCAATAGCAGGAAACTTTTTTGACGATAAATATATGTAAGGATAGGATTTATCATCTCTAAATAAAATATTGTAACGAGGCTTATGGCGTTTAATTAGCGTGTTTTCAAGAATTAACGCTTCAGGTTCAGTATCGGTAACAATGGTTTCAATTTTCACCACCTGCTCGACCATTGCTTGGGTTTTAATTTCTATATGCGATTTATTAAAATAACTGCCAACACGGCGTTTTAGGTTTTTTGCTTTACCCACATAAATAATAACATCATGCATATCTATCATTTGATAGACACCAGGGCGTGCTGTCAAATTACTTAAATAGGCAGTAATATCGAATTCATTATCTTTTAAGTTATTTTGTTCCGACATTTATATAAAATCAACTAAAATACATTTAAACTAAATTATAAAGGATTTTAAAAGATGGAAAACCAAAATGAAGGTTTATCGAGATTAGCGAACGCTGCGGAAAGTTTTATTAAGCAAGAGCGTTGGAGTCGTCGATGGACAAATCTTTTAAAATTAGCAGTGGTTGTATACATTCTTGTAACCGTCTTCTTTATTGCTAAAGGCGTAACCAATAACTCCGATGATATAGTTGGCACAAAGCACATGGCGGTGATTAAACTAAATGGCTTAATCGCAACCAGCACCAAAACCAATGCCGCCAATATAAACCCTTTATTAAGAAAAGCGTTTAAAAATGAAAATGCCGTTGCGGTTGTCATTAATGCCAACTCTGGTGGTGGTAGCCCAGTTCAGTCCGCACTAATTAATGATGAAATTACTCGCCTTAAAAAACTATACGACAAACCTGTTTATGTTGTAGTTGAAGATGTATGTGCATCTGGCTGTTACTACATTGCTGTTGCCGCAGATAAAATTTATGCCAACAAAGGTTCTATGATAGGATCAATTGGCGTACGAATGGACACCTTTGGTTTCACGGGTTTAATGGAAAAAATGGGCATTGAAAATCGCTCAATGCACGCAGGAAAAAACAAAACCTTTATCGACCCGTTTAGTGAAAAAAATGAAGAAGGTCGTGCATTCTTCCAAAAAACAATTTTAGAAAGAACCCACCAACAATTTATCGCAACCGTTCGTGCAGGGCGTGGCGATAGAATAAAAGAGAATGAAAATACTTATACTGGGCTAGTTTGGCTAGGTGACGAGGCGGTTGAAAATGGGCTAATTGATGGATTAGGAAGCGTTAATTCCATTATGCGTGAAGTCGTTAAAGTTAAAAAAATTAAAGTTTACGAGCAAGAAAAATCAATCATGGAAGAACTAATGGGTGATATAGCCGTAGAAATGGCACTAAAATTAAGCATGATTTATTCAGAAATGAGGTAATTATCGACAATGGCAAAATTAGGACAACTAAACACTCTACAAATCATCAAAGAAGTTGATTTTGGGGTTTACCTCAATGGAGATCATCTTGGCGAAATTTTACTACCTAAAAGACAAGTTCCCCAAGATGCAATACTAAACCAATGGTTAGAAGTATTTATATCATTTGACTCGCAAGATAGACTAGTGGCGACGACGGATAAACCTTTCGCCGCTGTTGGCGAAGTGGCTTTTTTACGCGTCTCTGATGTCAACCGCACGGGTGCATTTTTAAATTGGGGCATGTCAAAAGATTTACTCGTACCCTATGCTGAACAACGAATTCCAATGGAAGAAGGTCGTTCTTATTGTGTCTATATTTATATTGACTCAAGCGGACGCATTGCCGCATCCAGTAAACTAAGTTTATATTTAGAAGAATACAATCACGATAACTCCTTTAAAAAAGAGCAGGAAGTGCAACTGTTGGTAGCCTCCAGAAGTGATTTGGGATATTCCGCCGTTATCAATGGCACTCATCTAGGTTTAATTCATGTTTCAGAAATATTACAAGACTTAAGAACAGGACAAAAACTAAAAGCTTACATTGCAAAGATTAGAGACGATGGAAAAATAGACTTAAGCCTACAACAACGCGGAAAAAAAGGTAAAGAAGAACTTACGGATAAAATACTAGAACATCTTGAAAAAAATGATGGCTTCTCGCCTCTTGCCGATAAAAGTGATCCCGATGCAATATTCAAACAATATCGCGTTAGCAAAGCCAATTATAAAAGAGCAATTAGTTCGCTATATAAAGGCCGAAAAATCACAATTTCAGCAGAAGGAATAAACCTAGTTCCCTAACCCCAATGTAGTTTAGCCTTAAAACCTCTAAATCAAGTTCTTTTTACCCCCCCTGGCATTTTTTACCTCTAAACCAAAAATTGCCAGGGGGGGGGTAGCTAACTAGCGTTATTCTGATAATAAGTCCATTAAATCACTCCCTGTCATCGTTGTTTGACTGGTCTGATTTTCTTTATTGTAAACTTCGTCTTGTAGGGCTTGTTTTTTGGCTTGCAGTTTTATTATTTTTTCTTCTATCGTGTTTGCCATTATTAATTTATAGACGAAAACTTCTTTGTTCTGCCCTATTCGATATGCACGGTCAGTGGCTTGGTTTTCTACCGCAGGGTTCCACCAAGGGTCGTAGTGAATGACGGTGTCGGCTTCGGTTAAGTTTAGCCCTACCCCACCTGTTTTTAAGCTAATTAAAAATACTGAAGTTTCGCCATTTTTAAAGGCGTTAATAGTTTCTTCTCGTTTTTTGGTTTGCCCTGTTAATAGGCTGTATTTTATACTGGCTTTTTCAAATCGTTTTTCAATAATGGCTAACATTGATGTGAATTGCGAGAATAGTATTATTTTATGCCCAGCTTCAATCAGTTCGGTCACTAAATCCATTAATAGTTCTAATTTTGCAGATACTTTTACTTTTTTAGCAGAATCTATTTTCACTAGTTGAGGATCGCAACATACTTGTCGTAATTTAAGTAGTGCGTCTAAAATCATAATTTGCGATTTTCCGATGCCTTTTTCGGCAACTACATCACGAATTTTACTTTCCATGGTTAGTCGAATCGTTTCGTATAAATTGGCTTGTTCGGGTTCAAATTCGGCGATTTTAAGTATCTCTGTTTTGTCTGGTAATTCCGTGACCACTTCTTTTTTGGTTCGTCTCAATAAAAATGGCGATACTTTTTGGGTAAGCACTTTTTGAATAGAACTTTTGCCTTCTTTTTCAATGGGATTCTGATACTGTTTTTTAAACCTTGGTAGGTTACTTAAAAAACCGGGCATTAAGAAATTAAAAATTGACCAAAGTTCACCTAGATGATTTTCAATCGGTGTACCCGTCAAACACAGACGATGTTCACTTTTTAGTGCTTGTAATGATTGATATAACTTGGTTTTGGGGTTTTTAATTTTTTGGGCTTCATCTAATATTAAATAGGCAAATAATTGTTTATTTAACCTTTCTGCATCTCTTACTATCAAGGGATAGGTGGTGATAATAATGTCGTGTTTAGTTATCTCGTCAAACCGTTCAAAGCGATCTGATCCGTGCAAGGTTAGCAGGGTTAAATCTGGGGTAAAGCGTTTTGATTCTGCTTTCCAGTTTCCGATTAAGGAGGTAGGTACGATTAATAAAACGGGATTTTTAAGCTGTTTTGTTTCTTTTAATTTTAAAATCCATGTCAAGGTTTGAATGGTTTTACCCAAACCCATATCATCGGCTAAGATGCCGTTAAATTTAAATTCGTGTAAAAAATTTAACCAGTCTAAACCGAACTGTTGATACTCTCGTAGCGTGGCTTGCAATCCTTTTGGTGGTTTTACTTTTTTAATGCCTGTAAATTCTTTTAATTTTTGGGCAAGTTTTAAACTTTCTTTACTACCTTTCCATTCAATTTCTTGATTATTTAATCCGTGTATAAGGTGCGCATCAAAAGGTTGAACTTGAACCGTATCTGGCAGGTCATTTTTTTGACCGTATAGTTGTAAAAAAGTATCAAAAATAGGGGCGACTTGCCCTTTTGAAAACTCTATAACCTGTTTTTGATGAATTGGCACAAATATTTTTTCGGGTAGATCATCGGTGCTTTCATAGGTATTTAAGAGGTATCGCATAATAGGTAACATCGAGATTGTTTCGCTACCTAAGGTCACATTAAAACTTAATTCAAACCAGTTACTGTGAGGCTCCGATTGTACGGCTACTTGCTCTGCAGAATTAATATCTAACAATTCATTTTCGGTAAAATCTAATATCCAGTTCTCGGATTCTAAAATAGGGAAAATTTCTGTTTGTAAAAAGGCAAAGGATTCAATTGATTCCTCAAAGGACAAGTTATTTCCTAACGAATATAAATTGTTGTCGTCATATTGTTCACGCTGTAATGCTGGCTGTAAATATTGCTCTATTTGTTTAAGGTATAACTGCTCTATTTTGGGCTTGTGGTGAATTTCATAATATACCGAATCTACCTTCACTTTTGTCAAGGTAGTCGCTTCGTCACTTGATGGAAGCATTAGATCGCCATATTTA